>JANXQZ010000963.1 GCA_025353235.1 Bryobacterales bacterium | reverse complement strand
CGCCGCCCGACAGCACGGCGCTTTTGCGAGCTATGGACAGTCCGAGTCCCATGCCTCCGCGCTTGAACGAGATGGTGGGCTCAAACAGGGTGGAGCGAGCTTGCGGTGTCAGTCCAGGGCCGGAGTCATGCACCTCGATTTGGACCCTGCCCTGTTCCAAAGCTGTGATCCCCAGGACGCTGGTTCCAGCCTGCGCGGCATTCTCCAGCAGATTGGTGAGCACTCCCTTGATGAGATCCTCATCGGCAATAGCCAGCGGAGGATCCAGCGCCAGATGCATGTCGTAGCTGACCTCCGGATGGGAGGACTTGAGAAAAGCGATGCGCTCCCCCAGCAATTGGTTCACGTCGATGCGCTTCGGGCAGACCGGCGGTTCGCTCCCTAACTCCGTAAATGCGCGGACCCGGCGCTCCAAGCCGATTACTTCATCCACCACGATTTGACTGGCCTGCTGCATGAAGGCGCTATTCTCTTCTCCGGAGTAGCGCGCGGCGATCTCCTCCATCGTGAGACGGATGGGAGTGAGCGAGTTCTTGATCTCGTGGGCCATCTTGCGGGCCAGCGCCTGCCAAGTCTCCAGCCGCGTGACATAGACTAGGCGCTCTCGCGAGTGGCGGAGCTGGTCGGCCATGTTGTTGAAGGCTGCAATGGCGCTGCCCACTTCGTCCTGTCCGCCGAATGCCACTCGGTGCTCCAGGTTCCCACCGGCAACGGCGGAAAGAGCGGCGGTGAGGCGTCGAATTGGACGGCTGATCCGGTGCGCCCAGTAGATGACGGCCAGCAGCGAGACCAACCAAATAATCGCAGCCATCACGATCATGGTGTAGGTGAGGCCCCGGCCAACGTCCCGCGATGCGGTGCGCTCGACGACGGCTCTCGCGCTACGGATCTGGCCATCCAGGATATTCATTTGGATGCCGTGCAGACCCGCGGAATAGATCCAAACAGCGTCGTCTCGGCGGACGAAATAATCGAGGCGGCTGCCTCCTTCGCCGGAGAGCACGAAATTCTCGGGTTCCGAAGCGTTCCAGAATTCACGCACCGCAGTCGGCCAGGAGCCTTGGGCGTCCACCTTGTAGGCTTGAGAAGCAACGCGGCCTGCGTCGGCGTCCCGCTTCAACTCATCCCGGGTGTGCTGGTACAACTCGCGGCCGGTATTCTCGAGCGATTTCGAGATTGCATCCAGCTCCCGAGCCGATGAGTAACTGAGGCTGTAGTTGAGCAAGGAGACGGAAATACGGACGGCGACCAGCAGCGGCACCAGGGTAGCGATCGCAAATACGACGATCAGCTTGCTGCGCAAAGTCAGGGTCATCGGCGCAGGTCCGCCATGGAGAACGGACCGGTCTCGAGCGCCCAATGGTCCTGCGAGCCGCGGGTAGGCCGACTGAACGCGTCGATGAGAGTTGCCAAGCTGATGCCGCCTTCGTCTTGGACCGCCAAAGCTGGCTTCGACTCCGCACTCCGAATTTCAATTTTTACCCACAGGCCTTTATCGGGCGGGATAGCAGATGAAGGGATCGAGACATTCTCCAGGCACCATGCCTCGGCTGCGGCGGCTGTGAGATGCGTACCGGATACGCGCGAGTTCTGCAAGCGCACCACTTTGAAGCGCTCCTCCCATAAATCGTAGCTGACGACGAAGCGCTCGAGCGCCCGCTGCAGCGCTGGATTGCCCTTGCCCGCCGACACGGTAAGCTGGAAATCGAACGGGACAGACGCTCCGTTGCGCAGCCGCTCCAGCGACTTGCCGGTGAGGAAGTGCAGCTTGGGAGCGGTGACCAGGAGCCGGTCCCCGACCCAGCGCGGCGTTAAGTCCTCGCTGGACGAGGTTAGGGCGATGAGAGCGGGGACCAGCAGGAGGCTCGTCCAGAACCGAAGTTGGCGAACCAAGATCAAAAATTCATTCCCGCGATGAGCATGGGTTCCATGTGGCCGCTCCGAATCGGAAAGGCGACCGCCAGCAAAAGAGCGTTTTTACCAAACGAACCCAATCCTGTGTTGACGCCGATTCCGGCGGAGTGCTTTTCTTCGCGGTGCTTGCCGCTGTCCCAAACCGAGCCGGTATCGTAGAACACGCGCATGATGTGGTAGCCATACGTGACGGATGCGTGGACTGCCCGGTTCCCGCCGAGCGGGTCAAGGTCGTACTTGTTCCAGCCGCGCAGGGTGGTATTGTTGCCTAGCACAAAGCGCTCAAAGAGGGGCGCACGGCCATAGATAACGCCTGCCATGACAGCAACTTCCACCGATTGATGGAAACGACGCCAAGCGTAGCGGGCGTTTGCGGCATGGCGGGTGTAGGCAAAATCCGAACCGAGCGATGTGGTGGCCGCGCGCAGCCTGTAAGCTGCATCCAAATCCTGCGAGTTGGCGTCCGACTCCCCCCAACGGTCATGGTAGCGCAGAGTGGTGGCTATGGCGTTGGCGGAGTCGGGCCTCGCGGCCGTAGAATCGGTTTGCATGCTCTCAAAGCTGAGGCCGACGGTGAGCGTCAGTGGCTTGGCGAGCAAAAATGTGGCGCTGGGCTCAAAGTTCTTGCGAGAGCTGTAAGCTCCAGCGCCGAGGGAAGAATTGGATAGAGTGCCGCTGTACTGTTCGCGAAAGTTGTCGAATTCAAAGCCTAGTCGCACGCGATTGCCGCCCACCTGAAGGCAGTCATAGCGGAGGCGAATGCCCGAATAGCGCTCCACCAGATCGTCTCCGTTGCTGAGGCCAGCCATGGTGATCGCATTGGCTCCAGCGGTCAAAGTGGCCTGGCCGGTTCCGGTCCAGCCCTCGCGGGAGTTATAGGTCAGGTTGGACAGAGAGATATCGAAGTTGGTGGGGCGCTTTTCCACCTCGAACGTGACGCGAACTTGGGCTGGCTGAAGCCCGCGGGAGACGCGAAACGTGACGGATCGGGCGCGCAATTCCTGCGTGATGCGCTGCGAGAGACCGTTCAGCGCATCCATGTTTAGGCGCTCGCCTACGAGGCGCTGCATTTCATTGAGGACGGTGCCGCTGAGCTGATAGCGCTGGGAGGCTAGCACGACGCTCTCGACGGTGTAACGGCTGTTGACGTTTAGGTCGGGCGAGGCGGACTCTTCGCCTACGTCGGCCCGGACCAGGGATGCCGTCGCCAGGAGGGCGGCGAGCAGGAAGTGCTTCATGGGGATCTGGAGAAGCAGGTGAGATTCCAA
>JANXQZ010000928.1 GCA_025353235.1 Bryobacterales bacterium | reverse complement strand
TCTTCGACTTTCTTCGTATTCCGAACAGCGCTATGCCGGCCGCAGCGTTAAAGATGAGCTGCGGGAAAATTTAATTTGCAAGCTGAAACGACGCGAGCCATTGTTTCCGGGCGTCGTCGGGTACGAAGACACGGTGGTCCCCCAAGTGGTGAACGCCGTTCTATCGAAGCATAATTTTATTCTTCTTGGACTTCGCGGCCAGGCGAAAACCCGCCTCATCCGCATGCTGACCACCCTTCTCGATCCGCACCTGCCCTACATCGCGGGCTGCGAAATTCGGGACAACCCATACAATCCGATCTGCCGCCGCTGCCGCACTCTGCTGGAGGGTCTGGGGGACGACACGCCGATTGCATGGCTTCAGCAGGATGCCCGTTACGTGGAGAAACTTGCCACGCCCGACGTGACCATCGCCGACATGATCGGCGATATCGATCCAATCAAGGCCGCGCGCGGGGGCCATGACATCGCGAACGAACTAACTGTTCACTACGGCCTTCTGCCGCGCGCCAATCGCGGAATCTTTGGCATCAACGAGCTGCCGGACCTGGCCGGTAAGATCCAGGTAGGTCTGTTCAACATCATGCAAGAGGGCGACGTGCAGATCAAGGGCTATCCTGTGCGCTTGCCTCTGGACGTGCTGCTGGTGTTCACCGCCAACCCGGAGGATTACACCGCGCGCGGCAAGATCATCACTCCCCTGAAGGATCGCATTGGCAGCGAGATTCGGACCCACTACCCGGTTTCGCTCGAGCATGGGCTGGCTATCACCAAGCAGGAATCCTGGACCGAGCGGCCCTCTTCCATCCGGCTGGTGGTTCCGCAGTACATACGCGAAGTGGTGGAGCAATTGGCTTTTCTGGCTCGCGAAGATAAGAAGGTGGATAAGCGTTCGGGCGTATCGCAGCGGCTGCCGATCTCCGCTCTTGAGAACGTGATCTCGAACGCCGAACGCAGGGCGCTCAAGAACGGCGAGGATGTTGCCGTGCCCCGAGTCCTCGACGTTTACTCTGCGCTTCCGTCGATCACCGGCAAGCTTGAACTGGAGTACGAAGGCGAGTTGAAAGGTGGCGAGGCTGTGGCCCGGGAGTTGATCCGAGCCGCCGTGGGCAAGGTCTACACCTCGTACTTCGACGGCGTAAATGTTTCGCAAATCCTCACGTGGTTCGATCTGGGCGGATCGTTGCGCCTGGATGAGTCGCTCAGCTCGGACACGATGGTTCAGCAGTTGCAGAAGATTCAGGGTCTAATGGATAAGATAGCTGCACTTGGATTGGGTGTCAGCGAGCCGTCGGCTGTGCGTGCGTCCGCCGCAGAGTTTGTGCTCGAAGGTCTGTACGCCCACAGGCGCATCAATCGCAATGAAGAGCAGGCATTCACGGCGGGCGAGCGCAAGCGGGAAGCTCCCGAGAAAGAAGAGGGCGGTGGACGGCAGCGTCAGAAGCGTCAATTCAATTAGGGGGTGCCATGAGATCCATTCGGTACTCAAAATACACGGGAGACGACCTCGGCCTCAGCGCCGAGGATCTCCTCAAGGCGCTCTCGGACTTCTTTCTGGAAAGCGGTTTCCAGAATCAATACTACGGATTTAACGAGTGGAATCAGAACACCCTCGAGGACCTCAAGAAAGCTCTTCAGCGCGCGCTGGAGCAAAGCGATCTGTTCGATCCCGAGCAGGCCGAGCGCATTCAAAAAACATTGGAGGCCATGTCGCCCGAGGAGGTCGACAAGCTGATTGAGAAGCTAGTTCAGAAGCTGGTCGATGAAGGTTACATCACGATGCAGCCTAACGGCCCTGGCGGCGAAGGAGACGCGGACCGGCAGATAAAAGTAGAAGTAACCGATAAATCTATCGACTTGCTCGGTTTCAAAACGCTCAAGGATCTGCTCGGCTCGTTGGGCAAGTCGAGCTTCGGATCGCACGATACGCGCGACTTGGCGACTGGCGTCGAAACCAGCGGCGGAGCGAAGCAATACGAGTTCGGCGACACCATGAACCTGGACATCAGCGCGACTCTGTTTTCTGCCGTCCAGCGCGAAGGCCTCCAAGTTCCCATCAACCTGGAATACAGCGACCTGCATGTTCACCAGTCGGAGTATCAGAGTTCCTGCGCCACGGTGCTGATGCTCGATTGCAGCCATAGCATGATCTTGTATGGCGAGGATCGGTTCACGCCGGCGAAGAAAGTGGCGCTCGCGCTGGCGCATCTGATTCGGACCCAATACCCCGGCGATAGTCTGCGCTGCGTCTTGTTTCACGATAGCGCCGAGGAGCTTCGAGTTGGAGATCTGGCGCGCGTGCAAGTGGGTCCGTACTACACAAACACGCGCGATGGCCTGATCTTGGCTCAGCGAATTCTGAACCAGGAAAAGAAGGACATGAAGCAAATCATCATGATCACGGATGGCAAGCCTTCAGCCCTTACGTTGGAGGACGGGCGGATTTATAAGAATGCCTTCGGGCTTGATCCTCTGGTGATTGGCAAGACGCTGGAAGAGGTGAGCCGCTGCAAGAGGCAAGGCATCCTGATCAACACCTTCATGCTGGCGAGCGAATACGGCTTGGTGAATTTCGTTCAGAAGG
>JANXQZ010000926.1 GCA_025353235.1 Bryobacterales bacterium | reverse complement strand
GTCACCGGTTCCGGCAAGACGGAAGTATATCTCCGATCCATCGATGCGTGCCTTGCATATGGACGCGGCGCGCTGCTTCTGGTCCCCGAGATCGCCCTGACCCCGGCTGTGGCGGGCGAGTTCTTCCATCGATTCGGCGATCGCGTCGCGATTCTGCATTCGGCCTTCAATGAGGTGGAGCGCGCGGAGCAGTGGCGCAGGATACGCGCCGGAATCGCCAAGGTTGTGGTGGGGACCAGATCGGGCGTCTTCGCGCCAGTCCAGGATCTGGGCCTGGTGGTGGTCGACGAAGAGCACGACGCCAGCTATAAACAAGGCGAGACGCCGCGCTACAACGGGCGAGATGTGGCGATTGTCAGAGCCCAGGCCGCGAATGCAGTGGTGGTGCTCGGGTCGGCCACTCCTAGTTTAGAGACCCGCTACAACGCAGAGAAAAACAAGTTCACATTGGTCGATTTGCCGGAGCGGATCGAGCAGCGGCCCATGCCGTTCGTCGAGCTCATCGACATGCGTCAGGAGTTTCTAGAGACGCGTAAGCAAGCGGTGTTTTCGCGGCGCTTATTGGAAGGAATTGCGGGACGGCTGGAGAGCGGCGAGCAGACGATGCTGCTCTTGAACCGCAGGGGTTTTTCCAGTTTCGTTGCTTGCCGAGCCTGCGGCGAGCGGATCGAATGCGTCAACTGCTCAGTGACGCTGACCTACCATCGTCGAGATCGGCGACTGCTCTGCCATTACTGCGACTTCGCCCAGAAGGTGCCAAGCGCTTGTCCCAAGTGCGAGAGCGAACATCTGAACTTTCTCGGCACCGGATCGGAGAAGGTGGAGGACGAGTTGCACCGGGAGTTTCCGACCGCGCGCATCGCTCGGCTGGATCGCGATACGGTGGGCGGCAAGCGCCACTTTGAAACCATCTTGCATAGCTTCCGCGAGCGTGACTTCGACATCTTGGTGGGGACTCAGATGATCGCCAAGGGCCACGACATTCCCAACGTGACTCTGGTTGGTATCGTGTCGGCCGATGTTGGCCTAGGCATGCCGGATTTTCGCGCAGCCGAGCGGACCTTTCAATTGCTGACGCAAGCCTCGGGCAGGGCGGGCCGCGGCAATCTTCCAGGGATCGTGCTCATCCAGACTATTAACCCGGAGCACTATGCGGTCCGATACGCGGCGGCACAGGATTATCAAGGCTTCTACGAAAAAGAGATTCAGTTTCGAAAGCTAATGCGCTACCCGCCATTTAGCGCGTTGGCGAATGTGCTCGTCCGCAGCGAGAGACAAGAGGACGCGCTGGAGATGAGCGCGGAAGTGGGCCGTTTTCTCGATCCGCCTCCGGAGGGATTAAAAATGTTAGGCCCGGCCGAAGCGCCGGTTGCGAAACTGAAATCGGAGTACCGTTATCAATTGCTGATTAAAGCAGCGAGCCGCAAGACTCTCAACGAGACGCTACAGAATTTGAGGCGTTACGCTATTGACAAGCGCTGGAGCGCCACGGCGCTGGTGATCGATGTCGATCCACTGACGCTTTTATAATGACCATCGAAGAGCAGCTCCGTCTCAAACTTCGAAAAATCGCCGCTCTGTTTGAGGGCGCAACCACCACCGGCGAGCGCCGAGCTGCGGCTGCCGCTCTCGATCGGGTGAAGCAAACTCTTGCCGCTACCGGAGCCACCGCCAAGGCCCCGCCCGCCGAGCCAACCATCGAGATGCAGTTTACTCTCACTGATCGGTGGCAGCGCCGCCTCTTCGCGGCTCTATGCCGTCGGCATGGGCTCAAACCGTACCGGTACAAGCGGCAACGGTATACAACAGTGATGGTGCGCGCTCCGGAGCGGTTCATCGACACGACGCTTTGGCCCGAATACCTCGCCCTTAAGGAGGCCCTCGATCAATACTTGAGGGATGCAACAGAACGGATCATTCGGGAAGAGGTATATCGAGATACCGAGGAAGTGGTCGTGCAGTGGGAAGAGTAACGAAAACGAACACTTGGTGGCAGAATCGGACAGCGCTCGGCTCCAGGCTACTCGATAGTGCTGCAAAAGGCTGTGGAAGGGCAATTGCACTCGTGCCTTCGTATCGTAATGAATTATTGCCGCCATTTTCTGCCCATCGCTTGCCTTGCCTGCGCGGCACCCCTATTTGCTCAAACTCCTGAAGTCTCGATTGAGGACCCGGCGCCGGTGCCGTATGTCGGCCGTGTTCTGCGGCCATTTCAGCTTCAGCGCCGCATCGTCTCGCCCGTAAAGCTCAGCAACACGCCGCGCCTCGAATCGCTTGTGCGGGCAGGCAACCTGTATCTCTCGGTGCAGGACGTGATCGCGCTGGTGCTTGAGAACAATATCGATATCGCCATTCAGCGCTACGGGCCATCCCTAGCCCGAGAAGTTCTGCGGCGCGCGGAGGGGGGCGGATTCCTGCGCAGCGTCGGGACCACCATCAACCCCGGTCCGGTGAGCGTGAGCCTCGCCGGAGTCAACGTGAACACGGGAGGGCTCGCGGAAGGATCAGGAGTCGGCTCCGGCGGCGGCATCGTGATTCAGATCGGACCCACACCGCCCAACCTCGACCCCAGCATATTTGCCTACGTTAATTTCGCACACACCACCACTCCGCTCAGCAACACGGTTCTCAGCCAGACCACGTCTCTCACCAACGACGGCCGCGTGTTTCAAGTGGGCTACGGGCAATCGTTTCTTACGGGTACCAACGCGCAGTTAACGTACTCAAGCTCGCGAGGACGCGTGAATAGTCCGGCGAATCTTCTCAACCCCGCCACCTCGGGAAACCTCGATCTCTACGTCACGCAAAACGTGCTGCAAGGTTTTGGAATCTCGGTGAACAACCGGAACATTCGCGTTGCTAAGAATAATATGAAGGTCACTGACCTGCAAGTCCGCAGGCAAGTGATCACAACGGTCTCGGCCATTCTGAACCTGTACTGGGATCTGGTCAGCTTCAACGAGGACATGCGCATTAAGCAAGTGGCGCTCGTGACAGCAGAAAAGCTTTTTGAAGATAACAAGACTCAAGTGAAACTCGGCGCGCTGCCCGCCATCGAAATAACGCGCGCCGCTGCCCAAGTATCCTCCAGCAAGGAAGACTTGCTGATTTCGGAGACCAACGTGGCGCAGCAGGAGACCATCCTGAAGAACGCGCTGAGCCGAAACTCGATCGCGAGCCCGTGGCTGGATGAGGTGCACCTGATCCCGCTCGACCGCATTGAGGTTCCCGAAAAAGAAGACCTGAAACCCACCCCTGAGTTGATTCAGGTGGCTCTTCTGAATAGGCCGGAGATCCAGCAAACGCGCATCAATATCGAGAGCAGCCTGATCAACCTGACAGGCTCGAAGAATGCCCTGCTGCCGACTCTGCAAGCTTTTTCAGAGTTCACAAATCATGCTCTGACTGGAGAATTGAACCCCCTCTACAACGGAAGAAGCGGCGCACCCGACGCCTATTTCGTGGGCGGATACGGCAACTTTCTAAGCCAAATTGCGCGGCGTAACTTCCCGGATTACTCGGCCGGCTTTTCGATTAACATCCCATTTCGCAACCGGGCCGCGCAGGCAGACTACGTGACCGATCAACTCAATCTGCGTCAGAGCCAACTGCAACTGCAGCGCTCGATCAGCCAGATCCGCGTGGATGTAAAGAACGCCGTCATTGGATTGCAGCAAGCTCGAGCGCGCAATGAAAATGCGGCGGCAACCCGCGTTCTGGCGCAGCAGGCTCTGGATGCCGAGCAGAAGCGCTTCAGCTTTGGCACGTCCACTGTGTCTCTGGTGGTTCAGGCGCAGCGCGACTTAGCTCTGGATCAGAGCGCCGAGGTGCAGGCCATGGCCAACTATACACATGCCAAGATCGCCTTTGACGAAGCTGTAGGACAGACGCTCGACGTGAACGCGATCTCGATGGAGGAGGCGGCTGCCGGGCATGTGGCAAGACAGTCGGCGATTCCAGAGAATCTTCCAGCGACCAATCCAGCGGTGAAGAAGTAGATGAATTCCTACAAGTCGTGCGCAGTCGCCGCACTTTGCGCGTGTCTCATCGATCAGTCTCGCGGACAGGAGATTGCGGTCCAGCGTCCGAACGCAAATCTGTTGATCCGCCCTTACCAGGGAGCGACGATTCCGCCCGTCAAGCTTGGGAACTCAACTCGTCTGCGTGACTTGGTTCGGGCAGGCAAGCTGTACCTTACTGTCCAAGACGCCGTGGCGTTAGCCATCGAGAACAATCTCGATCTGGAAGTGGATCGCTACGGCCCGCTCTTGGCTGAGTGGCAGCTCCAGCGTTCAGAAGC
>JANXQZ010000904.1 GCA_025353235.1 Bryobacterales bacterium | reverse complement strand
CAGGCTGCGGCCAGGGCGCGGGAGATGGCGTTGCGAGTATCGATCGGCGCGGGACGATGGCGTCTCGTGCAACTCGTCTTGGTGGAAAGCACCCTGCTCGCGTTCCTCGCCGCTGCCATTGGCGCTTTATTTGCGTGGTGGTCCGCGCCGTTCGTCGTCAGCATGATCAACCCGCCGGATAACCCCGCACGAATATTTCTTCCTGCGGACTGGGGCGTGCTTGGATTTGCGCTGGCGCTTACCGTGGGAGTTACTTTCCTGTTCGGTCTTGCGCCCGCGTTGCGCGCTTCGGGGATCAAGCCGGCGAGCGCACTCAAAGGCGGGTCAGATCCGCACTCTCGCAGGCGCTTGATGAATGCGTTGATCGCGGCTCAAGTCGCCTTTTGTTTCCTGGTGCTGTTCGTCGCAGGGCTGTTCGCAGCCACATTCGAGCGCTTGTCTCATCGACCGATGGGCTTCTCCGCAGAACGGATCCTCACGCTGGACACCGTCACGCAAGGTGCCCAGTCGCCGGTCTTATGGGATCTGGTGGCCGAACATTTACGTGCGATACCGGGCGTCGAGGCGGTGGCTCTGTCCGGATGGCCGCTGCTCGGAGGGGGTGCCTGGAACGGCTTCGTATCCGTCAACGGCGCGCCCCCTGGCCCAGTTCTAGCGTACTTTCTAAGTGTCTCTCCTGGTTGGACCGATGCTATGAAGATCCGCATGGCTGACGGGCGAGACTTTCGCGCGAGTGACACCTCGCCCGGTTCTGCAATCATCAACGAAACGTTCGCGAAGCAGTTCTTCAACGGTGAAATTCCACTTGGGAAATCGTTCGCGAAAGGGCAGAATCGCTATCGGGTGGTGGCCGTCGTCAGCGATGCCCCCTACCGGAGCTTGCGGGAGCCCACCCTGCCGGTGGCCTACGTTCCGTTTAAATCCGTTGACGCCAATGGCGCGTTGCAACCTGTACAAGGTGGAACTTTCATCGTGCGCACCACCAGCTTCAACCCGCTCGCGTTGGCTGCAACCCTGCGGGCGGAAATCCCCCGAGCGCGGCCCGAATTTCGGGTCAGCAACATGCGCACGCAAGCGGAGTTGGTCAGGTCGCAAACTCTTCGCGAGCGTCTGCTGGCAACGCTGGCCATGTTCTTCGCGGTGGTCGCACTCTTGCTCGCGGGCGTCGGTTTATATGGCGTGCTCGATTACTCAGTGCTGCAACGACGGCGCGAAATCGGGATTCGCATGGCCATTGGCGCACAAGCTGGCGGCATCGCGCGACTGGTGACTGGAGAAATATTTAGCATGGTGGTTGCGGGAGCGCTCGCCGGTCTCGTCCTCGGCATGGGGTCCGCGCGCTATATTGAGACGCTCTTCTATCAAGTGAAACCCACTGACTTGGGCGTGCTTGCGCTTCCGTCGCTGGCGATTCTTGGGGCTGCTTTGGTGGCAGCGCTCCCAGCCGTGATCCATGCCGTGCGGATCGATCCGGTTACGATGCTGCGGGCTGATTGAAAGAGGTCTTGCGGGCGCGATCAAGCCGCGCTGCTTAAGCGCGCCGCCCGGACTGCCACCAGGAACCCTGTCAAACTTACCGACGCAGCCATCAATCCCCACGAGGCCAGCCATCCCCGATCAATCAGCAACCCGGCAGCAAACGGGGCCACAATCGAGCAAACCGAGTTCAACGACTGATTCAGCCCCAGCACTACGCCCTGTTCCGACCGCTTCACTCTCTGGGTGATCAGACTAGTGATCGCTGGGCGGAGAACGCCCGTTCCCCCCGAAGCCAAAGCGGCCACTACCAGAAGCATGGGGACTCGAAATGTGAAAGCGAGCAAAACGAACCCAATCGCGGCAATTGCGAATCCGGCCTTCACGATGCTCGACTCGCCAAACTTCTTCACGAGCCTGCCAATCAAACCGCCTTGCAGAATGATCCCCAGAAATCCGAGATAGGCGTAGACGTACCCGACCTGTTTCGGTCCGAACGGTTGAGAATTCCAGGTGAACCGCCGCTCGGCAAACAAGGGGAAGCCCGACATAAAAGCCGAAAAAGCGAACGCGAAGGCTGCGAATTGCCAGAGGAGCGGTGCGAGTTCGGGGCGGCGCAAGAAGTCGGCGTACACTCTCCAATCGAACAGCGTAAAACGCTTCCCGGACGCTTCGCCATCGACCGTTGGAATGGTCAGCGGCAGGAGAAAGTAGGTGGCCAAGATGCTGGTAAGCGATAGCCCGGCAGCCACCAGGATCGGCAGCCGAAAGCTAAACTGCGAGAGATATCCAGATATGCCAGGACCAACCAGGAATCCGAGGCCGAAGGCGATCCCGATCAGCGCAAAAGATTTGGCGCGTTCCTCGGGCTTCGTCACATCCGCAATGTAAGCCTGCGCGAGCGAAAGATTGCCAGCAGTAAATCCGTCGATGATCCTCGAGAGGAAGAGCACCCAGAGAACGTTTGCGTAAGCTAGAATCAGAAAGCCGATGAAAGTGCCTGCCTGGCTCAACAGGAGCATCGGCTTCCTGCCGACTCGATCCGACAAGCGCCCTAGCAGCGGTCCGCCAATGAGTTGGCAGGCGGCATAGGTGGA
>JANXQZ010000900.1 GCA_025353235.1 Bryobacterales bacterium | reverse complement strand
CTATTATCGACATGCACGCCTGCCGTATAGTAGGTTCCCGAATAGCTGGAATTGCCGGAGCCGGGAGTCGCTCTGATTCCGATTTCCAGATCGAATCCGTTCACGTTGCCACCCACAAAAATGTTTCCGTCCGAGCTGACCCCGAACTGTTTCGTGCCTGACAGCAGTTGGCTTTGCGCGGTCGAACCCGAGGAGAGGGGAAATGTAAGCGAATTGCTGGCACTAGTCCCCGATCCGCTGAGGGCGTACGTGGCGCCGGAAACGATCTGGGTAACCTCTTTGTCCAGATTATCAGCGGCCTGTCCGGTTACCGACAGAGTTCCTAAACTCCCGTTTCCGTCGGCATTGACGAGAAACGTGGAGTTGTGAGCCAGGGTGATGTTGCCGCTCGGGATGTCGATTGCTCCCACCCGATATTGCCCTTGCAGCGAGCTATTCGTCACCGTAGCGCTTACCGGCACTCCGATCATTAGGTCAAAAACGTTCGATTCGGTGGCGCTTCCGACGAAAGCCGACTTTCCGACACCGCCGTTGAGAAAATCGGTGCTGGAGAGAGGACTCTGTATTTGAAAGATGCCGCTGGAGGAGACCCCATATGTCCCGCTAAAGGTAAACGCCTTGGCTTGACCTCCGGAAACCGAGCTGTCCGAGACCTGCCCGTTGACCGTATAAGTGCCACTCCCATTGAACGAGAACGTCCCGGTGAGGCTGCGCCCCCTGGCTGGCAATCCAGAGCCTGGAGCGTTGTCGAGAGCTACCTGCCGGACAAAATAATTCCCCTGCAACAGGGAGTTGCCGGAGTTGTCGAACGTCTGGGCGGTCAGGAGCCCTGGAAGAAGGCCGCAAGCGAGAGCGGCGCTGTGGAGTAAGGTACTTTTCATAGCCGACTATTGGACGTATTTGGCATCTCAATCTGTTACCGAGATATTCTTGTAACGGGTTCATGTCATGAAATTTGCAATTGGTGGCTTGGCTCTCGCTTGCGCCGCGGCGCTGGCCCAGGATCTAACGCAAACCGCAACAGCGCTCCACAGCCAAACAGTCACCCGGCATGTGGAGCAGCTCGGCGCAAGACTTGCACTTTATTTGCCCGCCCCCCGGTCCGCTTACTCCTTCGAAGTAGTGGAAGATGGAACAGCAGACAATCCAACGAACGAGCCTCGCGCCTCAATGAATGGCCGGATCTCTGTACGCGCGGTTTCGATCTTGGCATGCCGGAACGAGGCTGAATTCGCCGGCGTGCTCGCGCACGCCATGGCTCACGTCGCCGACGGACCAGCGATGGGCGGCACAGCGTCGAACGAGAATCTAATCCCCCGCTCCCAAGTGCCTGCCGATAGGAGCCGGCAAATGGAAGCAGACCGCCTGGCAGCCCAAGCGATGGCGCAGGCCGGGTTCGATCCAGGCGCCCTGCTCGCATATCTTGCCAGACTGCAGCCCGCAGGTGCCTTCCGCGAGATCCGTCTCGACGCCCTGCAAACTGCCGTCCGAGAACTACCTGCCCGGAACTATGAAAGCAGCCCCGGCTCCGGATTCGATCAGGTGCAGGCGGAAGTGCGGGCGCTCACAGGCAATCCGGTTCGGCAATCTCCTTCTCTCCTTCGTCCCTAGGCAAAGTCTGAGACAATCAGTATTGACCTTCTCGCCGTACATTGAATTAACGAAGCCACGGATTACTTGGCTTATCCTCATGAGCACGGGGATCGGCTACTTCTTCGGAGCGACATCCGGCTGGCACTGGCTCACCCTGCTGCACACCGTGATCGGCACCGGGCTGATCGCCTCTGGGACCGCCGCGTTAAATCAATGGTATGAGCGCGAAGGGGACGCTAAAATGCGGCGCACCCAAGCGCGGCCTCTTCCCTCCGGACGGCTCGATCCTGCCAGAGCGCTATGGTTTGCGTCCGCGATCTCGCTCCTCGGTTTCGTGGAACTAGC
>JANXQZ010000896.1 GCA_025353235.1 Bryobacterales bacterium | reverse complement strand
CAAGCTTTCGGCTATTGCGGACTTCCACACCAGCCAGCTTTTCGACGCGGTCTTTTCAAACGCCGTTCTGCATTGGGTGCAGCCGCCGGGTCCTGCCGCAGCCCTGATTCGTGCCTCTCTGAAAGCTGGCGGCCGTTTTGTCGCCGAGTTCGGCGGACATGGGAATATCGCTTCTATCATTGCTGCGGCGAAACGCAACCCATGGTACTTTCCGAGTATCGGCGAGTACGCCCAAGTGTTGGAACAGAATGGCCTCGCGGTAATAAGCGCCGTGCTTTTTGACCGTCCTACTCGGGTGGAAGGCGAGCGGGGTTTGCGCGAGTGGTTAGGCATGTTTTACAAACCGCCTCTTCCAGAAGAGGTGGTCAGCAGAATGGAGACGGACCTGCGTCCCAAGTTGTACTGCGACGGCGCATGGTTCATCGACTACAAGCGGCTACGTGTTACGGCGGCCGCCGATTGACATAGCTCAATCACCGAAAGGTGGACGCGAGAGGTGCAAAGAGCGTGGGAAGATTCTTCGGAAATCTGAAGGTGCGTCCTAAGCTGATGATTTTGCATAATTTGTTTTTTGCAATTTTGGCCGCCTCGGTGTACCTGGCGCTCTACCCGAACGTAGGTCCGAAAGCGGCCTTAAGCCTGATCGTCGTCCTGGGCACAATCTACGTTCTCGCAGTATTGGTGCTTGAGGTCGCCATCATGCCGCTGTACGTGTATCGGCCGCTCAGCTTGATGCTGAATGCCGATCGCGCCACTCAGCAAGGAGATCGCGATCACGAGATGATCGATGCGCGCCTGATTCTTGGGGATGAGATCGGGCAAATCATGAGTTCCCGAAACGCCACCATCCTGCAGCTTCGCCGCCACGAGGACGCTCTCGAAGACGCGCTGCGTAAACTCGAAGCCCAGGATCGGCTTGTCAGCCTTGGCTTGTTGGCCGCTGGCGTTGCCCATGAATTAAACACGCCTCTAGCCGTGCTGCAGGGTTCGGTGGAGAAGCTGGTGGAGACCAATTCCGATCCCGCGACGCAAGAGCGCTTGCAGCGCATGCTGCGAGTCACCCAGCAGCTCCGAAAGATCAGCGAGGGCCTGGTCGACTTTGCCCGGGTTCGCAAACAGGTGACGGAACCTGTGCCGATGCGTCCCCTGATTGACGAAGCTTGGGCCCTCGTCGGCATAGATGAGAAGGCGTCGGAAGCTAAGTTTTTGAACTCGGTAGCAGCCGACCATATCGCAAGCGGCAACCCGGACCGTCTCATTCAAGTTTTCGTGAACCTGCTGAGGAACGCGTTGTATGCCGTCCAGAGAGGAGGCATGATCGAGGTGAACTCCAAGAAGTTCGTGAGAAACGGTCAGCCCTGGATCTCCGTCAAAGTTATGGATGACGGTCCGGGAATCCCTGCGGAGGTTTTGCCCGACATCTTTGAAGCATTTGTTTCAACTCGTCTTGACGCCCGCGGCACGGGGCTGGGATTAACGGTGGCAGAGGGCATCATTCATCAACACGGGGGCACTATTTCGGCGACCAATCGTCCAACCGGCGGAGCTTGTCTCATTGTGAGCCTGCCTGCGAATCCAGGATGAGGAGCGCCGCCGAAGCCGTTTCGGAAGCTCCCAATCCGAGCGAGGCTGTAGAGATCGCCGTGCTCGATGACGATGCCGACTTCCGTAATTACCTGGAAGACACCCTGAAGGATGAGGGGCTGTACTCGGTTCGTACGTTCGCCCATCCTGACGATCTGTTTCTGGCTTGCGAGCATCGCCTGCCGGACATCACGCTCCTCGATATGAAGATGGGAGGCTTCCGAGGCGAGCACGTATTAGAGCAGCTGCTTTCGGCGCATCCGGGTCTGTGCGTAATTATCGTGACTGGTTATCCATCCCTCGAAGATATGCGAGCCACCTTCAAAATGAAGGTCTTCGACTATATCGCCAAGCCGTTTTCCCTGGCCCAGCTTCGCCAGACGCTGAAAAACGCAGTCGAGCAATTCGGCTTTGGCCGGGCAATGCAGGACCGGCTTCGCGAGCGGCTGGGTCACCGGATCAAGATGCTGCGGGTTGAGCGGGCATGGTCGCTCAAAGATTTGGCTGCGTCTGCAAAGTTGAGCGTTTCACAGATCAGTTCGATTGAGCGGGGAGCGAATTTGCCGAGCATCGAAAGTCTGTTGGCAATTTGCCGCGCTTTCGATAAGCGGCCGTCGGAGCTGCTCGCCACTATCGAATTCTGAGATTATTCCCGGCTGATTGCCACTCAGAAGTAAAGCATGAACTTCTGGGAACCTGTGATGTTGCTGTTTGTCGGATATGGACTCGCGCGAGCGCTCGATTTGTTCGGCGTGCCGACAGTGTTACTCGCGTGGGCGCGGCGACTATTTAGCGCCGCGTAGCGTAAAGTTTTAGCGCAAACTGCCGATTGTTCCGTTAGTGACGGAAGTGGATTTAAAGTCCAGGCTGGAGTTCCTCAAGCGCACGCAGAACGCCGACGGCGGATGGGGTTATTTTGTGGGCAAGCAATCCTGGATGGAGCCGACGGCCTACGCGATTCTGGCTTTGAAAGGGTCTAGCGGCTCGGAAGACGTAATCCGCCGGGCCTGGACGCTGGCTCAATCCTGGCAGTTGCCCGACGGCGGCTGGCGTCCAGGATCACAAGTTCAGGACCCCACCTGGGTTGCCGCGCTTGGCTTAATCGCTGCCTCCTGCCTTGGTTGTCTGGACCAAGTAGCACCCAAGAGCGTTCCCTGGCTCCTGAATATGAAAGGTCAGGAATCGAAATGGACCGTTCGACTCGCCTCCTATGTGCATTTGTTGAAGACCGATGTAAACGTCACCCATCGCGGCTGGCCATGGCACCCAGGAAACAGCTCCTGGATTGAACCGACGGCGCTCACCGTAGTTGCCTTGAAGAGATCCCTGGCATGGAACAGCAATGGTGACGTGAGTGGACGCATTCGAGACGGCGAAGAATTGATTCTTAGCCGCCGAGGCCGGGATGGGGGCTGGAACTCGGGCAATCCGAGCGTTCTCAAATATGATGTACCCTCTTATCCGGAAACTACGGCCTTGGCCCTGATCGGACTGCAGGGCTCCGCGAATAAGGACCTCTCGGAGCCTTTGAGGGCGGTCCAGAAGTTGTATCTCGAAAGCAAGTCCTCGCTGGCGACAGCCTGGCTGACTATCGCACTGCATTGCTATGGGGTAAGGGTGCCCCCAGGGCCAAATCGCTCCGCGCCGACCGACGTCTTACTCTGCGCTCTACAGGCGATTGGCCACCCGTCCGGCAACTTCCGGTTCCTGGGTCCGGGAACCCCGGCATGAATCGGCGCCGTTTTCTCCCCCTGGCGGGCATTGCGGCGGCGGCCGGATACGTGAGTTGGAAAAGTAAACAAGAGCCGCACATTGCGAGCGGACCTCCCGGTAATTCGGCGGTGGCGGTGATTCGAGCCGCATCCTATCAAGAGGATCTGGTCTCGAAAATTTATGAAGGCGTTCGAAGCTGCGGACTGGCCGTTGCGGGCAAGCGCATCCTGCTCAAGCCAAATCTCGTCGAGTTCGATTCCGCTACTGTAATCAACACCGATGCGGCCGTCATCGCGGCGGCTCTCGAGGTGTTTCGAAAACTGGGGGCAGCCGAGGTCCGGATCGGCGAAGGCCCGGGGCATAGACGAGATACCTACGACCTTGCTGACGACGCGGCCTATCGCAAGACTATCCGAGGATTCGAAGATCTCTTTGTGGACCTGAACCGCGACGATGTCACCGCCGTACGCGGATTTGCCGGGGAGCGGGAGATGTACTTCCCTAACTCGGTGCTGGCCGCAGATCTCATTGTCTCCCTGGCTAAGATGAAGACTCATCACTGGGCAGGTGCGACTCTTTCTATGAAGAATCTATTTGGTCTTGTCCCGGGATCGGTCTACGGGTGGCCCAAGAACAAGCTGCATTACATTGGAATTCCCGAGTCGATTGTGGCTTTGAATCGGACCTTTCGAAACACGTTTGCCATCGTGGATGGCATTGTCGGAATGGAAGGCAACGGGCCGATTCAAGGTACGCCAAAGCACTCAGGCGTGCTGGTTATGGGCAGCGATCTGGTAGCGGTGGACGCGACTTGCTGCCGGATTATGGGGATCGATCCACAGAAGGTCGAGTACCTGCAGATGGCAGCGGAGCTTGGCCACCTGCGCGAAGCTAGAATCGATCAGCGCGGGGAATCTCCTCGCAGTGTCCGAAGCGACTTCACTCTCATCGAAGACTTCAGTCACTTGCGTCTAGTGTCCTAAGTGGGGCAGTGTTCTAGATTTTCGAGCTCTCAGTACCAGTCACCCTAATCCATTTAGAAGGCTCTTCTAAGAGATTATTCTGATTTATCTCTCACTAACAAGATGATAACTTTTACTTAGCAACAAAATAAACCGTTGCGGGGAACAGGAGAACAAACATGACAAAATTCACGAATATGATATGGAAACTGAGAATCTGGAAGGATACTCGCGGTCAGGACCTCATCGAGTACGCTTTGATGGCTGGTTTTGTGGCCGTCGCAGCCGGGGCTATCATGCCTGGCGTTGCTACGAGCATCACCACGATTTTCAGCAAAATCGGCAGCACGATGACTGCGGCCGCCTCACAAAGCTAACCTTTCAGGGGAGGCGGGCGCAGGCACATATATCTTGCCTGATCTCCCCTGAACAGCCCTTTGCTAGTGGGATGCGAGCGCCATCGCCGAATGCCGCTCAAATGACAAGTTGGACAGATTGCCAG
>JANXQZ010000893.1 GCA_025353235.1 Bryobacterales bacterium | reverse complement strand
TCCCGAGCCGGCTGGAAAGCCGGCTGCAGCCAGGATTGGCTGCCCCACAAAGAGCCGGCAAGGAAGAAACCAGAATAGTGTAGTACAGAGCTGCATAGCAGCAACCAGTACAAGAGCGCTTTGTCGGTAGTTCTTTTCATCTCCGTTTTCCTGATCGCCGCCTGCGGCCTCATCTACGAACTAATCGCAGGCACCCTAGCCAGCTACCTGCTCGGCGACAGCGTCTTCCAATTCTCAACCATCATCGGCACCTACCTATTCGCAATGGGAATCGGCAGTTGGCTCTCCAAATTCCTGGTGCGCGGATTAGTCGCGCGCTTCGTCGGCATCGAGCTGATGGTAGGCTTGGTCGGCGGATTCTCCTCATCCCTGCTATTCCTAGCCTTCGCTTACACCCAAGGTTTTCGCCTCGTGCTCTACGCCGTAGTGATCGCAGTGGGCGTTCTAGTCGGGTTGGAAATTCCGCTCCTCATGCGCATCTTAAAGGAGCGCTTCAAATTCAGCGACTTAATCTCCAACGTCCTAACCTTCGACTATCTCGGCGCGCTGGGAGCCTCGCTGCTCTTTCCAATCCTCCTAGTGCCCAAGCTCGGCTTAGTGCGCTCGGCACTCGTGTTTGGCATGCTCAACGCGGGAGTGGCGCTCTGGTCAACGTTCATCTTCCGCGACCAGCTAGGACGAAGCCAAGTGCTGCGAACAGGCTGCTTCGTCGTGCTCGGGATCCTAATTGGCGGCACCGTAGTAGCCGACAAGATCTCCGCAGCAGCCGACAACAATCTCTTCGCCGACGAAGTGATCTTCAGCCGCAACACCCGCTACCAGCGCATCGTGCTCACCAAGTGGAAGGATGACCTGCGCCTGTTCCTCAATTCCCATCTGCAATTCAGCTCGCGCGACGAGTATCGCTACCATGAGGCGCTGGTGCATCCAGGTCTCTCCTCTCTCCCCGGTGCGCGGCGCGTGTTGGTGCTAGGCGGCGGCGATGGGTTGGCTGTTCGCGAACTCCTCAAATACCCGTCGCTTGAGAACATCACTCTGGTGGATCTTGATCCCGAGATGACGAAACTCTTCTCTACCCACCCTGTCCTCTCCGAACTCAATCGACACTCGCTAACCGCCGCCAAGGTGCGCGTCATCAACGCGGATGCGTTCCCCTGGCTCGATTCGGTGCAGGATCAATTCGATTTCGTCGTAGTAGACTTCCCCGATCCCACGAATTACTCTCTTGGCAAACTATACACGGCCGCCTTCTATCGGCTCCTCTCAAAACACATCAGCTCCCATGGTTTTCTGGTGGTGCAAAGTACGTCCCCGCTGTTCGCGCGCCAGTCGTATTGGTGCATCGTCGAGACATTAAAAGAAGCAGGCCTGCGGACCTACCCCTATCATGTGTATGTGCCGTCCTTCGGAGAGTGGGGCTTCGTAATCGCAGGCCAAACGACCTACGAGCAGCCGCAGCAGCTTCCCGCCGGGCTCCGATTTCTATCGCTGCGCAATATCCCTGATCTATTCGTGTTCCCCAACGACATGCTCCCAGTGCCGGTTCAATCAAATCACTTGAACGATCAAGTTCTGGTCCGCTATTATGAGCGCGAGTGGAAGGACATCGCCCGGTAGGTGCTGACTCGCCGCACTTTTTCCGCTGCCCTCATCGGTCTCACCGCGAAAGCCGACCGCTCCATCCAAGGCGCATTCGTCAACGATGCATTCTCGCTAGGTCATCAACTCCGCGACCATCACGCCTTCACCGCACCCAAACAAAAACTCCGCGTCCCCGTTGTCATCGTTGGCGGAGGCATCGCAGGCCTAAGCGCAGCCTGGCGTCTCGATAAGCGAGGCTTCCACGATTTCGTGCTCCTTGAAATGGAAGCGCAAGCCGGAGGCAATTCCCGCTGGGGCGAAAACGGGGAAACGCGATTCCCATGGGCCGCGCACTACGTTCCCGTGCCCGCCAAAGGCGAATCTCTCGTGCGCGAACTCCTGGAAGAATTCGGCCTTTATCAGAACGGCAAGTGGGACGAACGCGCACTCTGTTTCGCCCCGCAAGAACGTCTATTCCTGCATGGCCGCTGGCAGGAAGGAATCGAGCCCGAAATCGCCTCCACCGACCGCGATCGCGAGGATTACCGTCGCTTCCAAAGCCTGATCGTCGAGCGGCGCGCCTCAGGCGAGTTCACGATTCCAATGGAACGTGGCGTGAAACCGTCCA
>JANXQZ010000890.1 GCA_025353235.1 Bryobacterales bacterium | reverse complement strand
GCCAGGGTCCGTTCCAACTGTTTGAGGTCTATCCCGTCGGGCCCGACAGGTATGCCGATGAGGCGTGCCCCGGCACGTTGAAAGACGTTTCTCAAGCCAGGCAGCACCGGATCTTCAATGATCACGGTATCGCCATTCGCGACCAGGACACGTTGCAACAGGTCAAAACCTTGCTGGCATCCGCTGGTAATGAGAATATCGTCATCTTCTCGGGCGGCGCCCTCGGACTTGGCTTTGTCCAGCAAATATCGGCGCAGGGGTGGATACCCGGATGGCGAGCCGAGCTGGAGGATGTTCTGGGCTTCCTCGCTCTGGATCACTTCGGTGCACGTAGCCCGGAATGCGTCCAGGGGAAAGAGAGCTTCCGAAGGCCGGGAGGTTGCGAAACTGATCATGCCGGAGGGGCGACTCGGGGAGCTTACATAACTTCCCCGTCCTACGTGCCCTTTGATCAGACCCTCCGATTCAAGCAGGTCGTAAGCCGCCGACACGGTCGTGCGGTTCAGTCCAAGTAGGCCAGCCAATTCTCGAGTGGCAGGGAGGCGAGAGCCTTGGCCGAGATTGCCTGAATCGATTAACTCCTTGATTTTGGAGTGAAGCTGCCGATAGATGGGCGAGTTCGAATTCGGATCTATTCCAGAGATGGCCAGCATGCCAATGAACAGGAGTTTACCAAATTGGCTGTCAAAATTGCAAATTGGCTGGCCTCAGTGGCCCTCCGCTTCGAGAAACCGCTCGACTTCGATGGCCGCCATACAACCGGTTCCGGCGGCGGTGATGGCTTGGCGATACACGCGATCCTGCACATCGCCCGCATGAAATACGCCAGTAATGTTGGTCCGGGCCCCACCGCGGGAACAGATGTAGCCGTCTGGGTCCAGATCCAGTTGGCCGATGAAAGGAGCGGTATTTGGAATATGTCCGATGGCGACGAAGAAGCCGTCGACGTCTTGCTCCCAGGCCTCATTGGTTTTCAAATTGCGCAGGCGGACGGAGGTGACCATGTGCTGGCTGGCGTCGAATACATCCTCCACGCCGGTTGCCATGAGGAACTTGATCTTGGGATTGTTCTTCACTCGCTCGATCATGATCTTGGAAGCGCGGAATTGATCGCGGCGGTGAACGATGGTCACCTCACTGCCAAAGCGCGTGAGGAAATTGGCTTCCTCCATGGCGGTGTCGCCGCCTCCGATCACCATGATCTTCTTGCCGCGATAGAAAAAGCCGTCGCAGGTAGCGCAGGAGCTGACCCCATGGCCGATTAGTTTCTGCTCATTGGGCAGATTTAGCCAGCGGGCCGAGGCACCGGAAGCGACGATGAGCGTTCGGGTCTCGTGCCAGGCATGGTCAATAAGAAGGCGAAACGGGCGTTTGGAGAGATCGGCTTCGACTAGCGATCCGTGCAGATATTCGGCTCCAAAGTGCTCAGCCTGCTTCTTCATGTTTTCGACCAGCAGTGGCCCGTCGACGCCTTCGGGGAATCCGGGGAAATTCTCGACGAGGCTGGTGATGGAGAGCTGGCCGCCGGGCTCGTGGCCACCGATGATGAGCGGCTTCAGGTTGGCTCGCGCGGCGTAGATGGCGGCCGTGTTTCCGGCGCACCCGGATCCGATGATGATTACGTTTCGCATGAATTTTGCGGAGCTAGGTTCATTTCATGCTAACAGGACGGTAGGCGGGATCGGGCGAAGTTGGGTTCGTTTTGAAATTTTGCGATTGAGTGGGCTTGAGGCGATGCGGTGACGGGCGATGCGGTCGAGTTTGGATTGGGGGGCTTCGTCATCGAGCGCGGCGAGCGGGTCGAGGCGACGGATGCGTCGGAGGTTCCAGGTGTCTGCGATCATTTGATCGAAGATGGTTTGCTCGAT
>JANXQZ010000827.1 GCA_025353235.1 Bryobacterales bacterium | reverse complement strand
GTCTAGTTCCATGTCGAGAGTGGCATTAAGCAAGATTGCCCGCCCCACAAAACCAATTGGCACAAGGGCATCTGCGTTCAGCCGTTGCAGGCTTCGAGCAACTTCTCGCGCAGGATCTTCATGCGTTCTTCCGGCAGCTTGCAACCTTCCTGCCGCACATAAAACACGTCGAGTGCCCGGTGCGCCTCGGTGTCGATTAAAACCACCTCAATATTTGCCCCCTCGGACGAGATCGTCTGCGTCAGGTCATACAGCAACCCAGGGCGATCCTCCGTAACCACTTCGATCAGCGTCGATGTCTCCGAGAGCTCATTGGTGGACGATACGCTGGGCTGCACTCGGGGTTTGGTCGGGGGACGGCGGCGCTTTTGGATTAAACTCGCCACATCCACCTTGCCGGTCACCGCCCGCCAAACGATGTCTTGCAGCCGCCCGGACTCGTCGGGATTCAGTTCCAGCGTTCTATGCGGATCGGCAAAGATGAACATGTCGAGCGACTGGCCGCGGCGGTTGGCGAAGGCTTCCGCCTTCAGAATGTTCATGCCGAAGCTGGCGAGGGCGCCCGAGATGGAGGCCAGCAGGAAAGGGCGGTCGTCGGCGATTACCGTCACTCGATAGTTGCCGTTCGCTCGATCCAAATAAACTGCATTCCCCTGCTTTGCCAATTCGATGTGATCCGCAATCTGCGGCTGAGTGTGGGTTTTCAAATAGCGCGTTGGCAAGCCATCCAGAAAGGCGGCTGCATCCTCGGAACTTTGCGCCGGGGCATGGATCCGCTCGGTCTCTAATTCGCGGGTGAACTCTGCGTGGCCGATCAGATACGCCTTCCACAACTGTTCCAGCCGCCAGGGAGTCATGGCAGTCGGGTTCACGGCGCTGATGTCGGCGTAGGTGAGCACGGTGAGGAGTTTCAGCCGCTCGATGGTTCCGGTTTGCTCGACGATCTGCCGGGCGGTAGCGGGTTCGCCAAGATCGCGCGAGGTCATCAGAGAAGAAAGAATGAGGTGATGTTCGATTAAAAACAACACCGTCTGGGCATCTTCGGCGGGAACCTGCATCCGCTCCAGAACCTCGCGGCCGATCTCAACCGACTTGATATGATGCTCGCCAGTGCCGTCCCCTTTGCCAATATCGTGCAGCAAAAGAGCCAGCCGCAACAGTTCCGGGTGGCCGATTTCGGTTAGCAGCGCGGCGATGTGGGAGCGGCTTGCGTCCTTGTCGGTACTGAGTTCTTCCAGCGTCTGCAGCGTTACCAGCGTGTGCTCGTCCACGGTGTAGCGATGGTAAAAATCTCGGGTCACCAAACAATCGATGCGCCACCATTCGGGGATCACCCGCTGCAGAAGGTTATGATCCGCCATGGCCCGCAGCGCATTCACGCAACGAGGGAGAGCCAACAGCGCTTTCAATTCAACCCACGAACACGCGAGCGCCTCGGCCTTGCACAAGCGCCTTTCCGTGTCTGGCGCGAGAGGGATCTGGTGCCGCGCCATGAATTGCATCAAGCGCATAATTACGCCTGGATCGGATTTCAGCAGCCCTGGAGAGCGCAGCAGGATCTGGCCTCGGGAGACGGTAAAATCGGAGTTCGAAAGACGCGAGCGCCAATCTCGAAACTGCCCGATCAGGCTGTTCGAGGAAGTCTCGCACAGATCCAGAGCGCGTTGCACTGCGCGGTCAATTTGGCGCGCGTTGCGATAGTATTCACGCATTGAGCGGTCTGGAAATTCCCAGAGAATTTCTTGCGCCTCGAAGCTGAGCAGATTGTTATCGCGCTGAAAGTGGCGATGCAGCTTGGCGCGCACGTCGGATAAGAATGCGCGCGGCTCGTCCAGGGGCTCGGTCTCGAACGTTCGAAGCTGCCCCAGCCAGTGAATCACGTTTAAGTCGCGCAGGCCGCCGGGGTGCTCCTTAACGTTGGGCTCCAAGTGGTAGATCGTGTTGCCGTACTTAGCGTGGCGACCTCGCGTCATGCGGCCCAGGTGCAGGATAATATTGTTCCGCTCGGCGTTCAGGAATTTTGGAAACAGCTTGGAAAGCTTCTCGTGGCGGGCCGGATCGCCGCACAGGGATCGCCGATCGAGAAGGCTGATGGTGAGTTCGAGGTTGCCATCGTGGATCTCGCAACATTCGGCTGGCGTGTGTACGGACTGGCTGACCTGCAGATTGCTGTCCCACAGCAGGCGCAGAAAATCGGAGATCGGGCCCCGCTGCTCCGGCGTGGGGTCTCCGTCTGTCAATAGAAGCAAGTCGACGTCGGAATAAGGGAAGAGTTCCTGACGCCCATAGCCGCCAACCGAGACGACCGTGACTTGCGGCTCCGTTTGAGCGAAGGCTGCGCGGACGAGTTCGTCTACACCCGCGCAGCGCTCGTTCAAAGTTAGAGAGCTCCTTCGCCGCGGTCGTCGTTGCGGATGCGAATCGCCTCCGCTACTTCGTAGACGAAAATCTTGCCATCGCCGATCTTGCCTGATCGAGCCGCGCCTGCCAGCGTATGCAGAACTTCGTCGGAGCGGGAGTCGGGAACCACCATTTCCACTTTGACCTTTGGCAGCAGATCGACGTGATACTCCATGCCGCGATAGACTTCTTTGTGGCCCTTCTGACGACCGTGCCCGCGCACCTCGGTGATGGTCATCCCATCGATTCCGATGGTCTTCAGCGCTTCCTTGACTTCCTCGAGTTTGTGGGGCTGGATGATGGCTTCGATTTTCTTCATGCTATGTCTGAAAATTATAACCTTCCTGGCCGCGTCTCGTGAGATCGAGCCCGTCAAATGCCTAGATGCGGTACACTCGGGGGTATCGCGACACTGGCCCGGATCTTCTCCGGGGCACGGCCCGTCCATCAAAATGACCGCCACCTTAACTCCCCCAAAGGAAACCATCCCGGCCCAGAACCTGCAAAAGCAGTTTCGAGAGGAACTGCAACACCGCGTTCTGGTGGCCGACGGCGCGATGGGAACGGTGCTCTACTCGAAGGGCGTTTTCATCAATCGCTGCTACGACGAATTGAATCTTTCGGCGGC
>JANXQZ010000728.1 GCA_025353235.1 Bryobacterales bacterium | reverse complement strand
GTCGCGGTGCCAGCCTTCATCCGGGTAGAGCCGGCAATCACTTCTGGACCCGGCAGCGGTTCGATGGCGATATCCACCGCGCGCGACAGCCCCGAATCCGGGGTACAGCTGATTCCGATCGTCAAAGCGCCTAATTCTTTTGCAAAGTCCACCGCACCGAGGACATAAGGAGTGCGTCCGCTGGCTGCGATCCCGACCAACACATCAGCCCCTGTGAAGCTTCTCGCAAGCAGATCGAGCCGACCCTTTTCAGGATCATCCTCGCTTGCTTCAGTCGCACGAGCCAGCGCTGCTTCGCCCCCGGCGATAATTCCTTGGACGAGGTCGCTGCTTACGTTGAATGTTGGCGAACATTCGGCCGCATCGAGCACCCCCAAACGACCGCTGGTCCCTGCGCCGATGTAGAAGAGCCGCCCGCCAGCTTTCAACGCGCCCACAATGGCATCCACGGCACGAGCGATGTTGGGGATCTCAGCCTCCACCGCCTGCGCTACCTTGGCATCCTCGTTGTTAATAACCGTCAGGATGCCGAAAGCGGACAATTCGTCGATGTTGCGCGAAGCAGGATTGGATTGTTCCGTCAGCAGTTTTTCGAGCACTGTTAACGCAAAAAGAGCGCCGGAGGACTCGCCTCCAAGCGCCCTTGCATGCAAAACCGGGTTTCCCTAAACGCTGAAAGAACTGCCGCAGCCGCAGGTGTTCTTCACGTTGGGGTTGTTGAATTTGAAGCCGGAGCCTTCCAAGGTCTCGACATAATCCACTTCCACGCCGTCCAAATAAAGCAGGCTGGCTTGATCGATGAAAACCTTCAGCCCGCTGAAGGTGTAGGTTTTATCGAGCATGTTGGAGCCGTTTTCGAAGGCCATCGAGTAGCTGAAGCCCGAGCAGCCTCCACCCACCACTGCGATGCGAAGCCCGGATGGCTTGGGTTCCTGCGAATCCAGGATCTCTCTTACTTTGCCAATGGCCGTTTCCGTCAATTGAACCATGCTGGTTTCTCCTAATAACTTATTACTACGATTATCGCTTGATTGCCGGGTTGAAGCAAGTACGGTCTACCACGACCCAGCTTCTCTTCGATGCTACACTCCCACATAGGATGCGACAATCCTGCGAACGCGGCCAAGCTGATCCCGCTGGAACCGGCTATGGGCGGCATGCGTCTGTCGCAGTGTATGAACGGCTTGAGCGTAGTTCTTCCTTTCCCCGCTTCCGGCGACCAGACTCGGGCCAAAACCAGAGTGGATCACCGGAATAGCGATGAAGCTGCCCTGGTTCGCCGGGTGCAGGCGCGCGACGAGATGGCTTTTCGCGAGGTCGTGGAGCGCTATCAGGCCAAGGTGTTCTCTATCATTTTCGGCATCCTGCGCAACCACAACGATGCAGAAGACATCGCGCAGCAGGTTTTTGCCAAGATCTATTTCTCGATCAAGAATTTCGACTTCCGCAGCTCGCTCCTAACCTGGATTTACAAAATCACGGTGAACGAGTGCTACGACTATCTTCGTAAAAAGCGGGTTCGCAAGCTGGTTTACGAGAGCGATTTTTCCGAGGAAGACTCTCTGCGGATGGAAAATAGCGAAACCGCGACGGAGCAGGGGCCCCCCGTGGATACGCGGCTGGCGCAGCGCGATCTGGTTGTGAAGCTGCTCGACAAGCTGTCGGAGGACGACCGCACTCTTTTGTTGCTGAAAGAGGTGGA
>JANXQZ010000704.1 GCA_025353235.1 Bryobacterales bacterium | reverse complement strand
CTTTGGGCGGAATGGGCGAAGGTCGAGATGGCGGGAGCAAACGGGCAGTATGCGGTTCCCGTCAGCCGGAGCGACTACGCTGCGCTGCTTGTGTCATTGGCGAAGCAAGAGCAGCCTGACACAACAAGCTATGACGATCCTGAAATTGTATGGCGCTTGCACAAGGAGCATCACATCGGACTGATCGTTCGTTCGCCCCGTATCGAGCGTGTCCAGGAATTGCTTGAATCCTATGTCAACCGGGTAAGGCAAGATTTTTATAGCTCCGAGCCAGCCCGCGAGAAGCCCTCCGATTAAATCTGGGGCATGCGCTGAGAGATCAAGGAAAGAAACTCGTCGCGAGTCTCTTTCTGAACGCGGAAGCTGCCTAGCATGGCGCTGGTAATGGTGCCGGAGTGCTGCTTTTCCACGCCTCGCATCATCATGCAGAAGTGACGCGCCTCGCAGATTACGGCCACTCCATGCGGATCGAGCACTTCCTGCAAAGTGTCAGCCACTTGCTGCGTCAGTCGCTCCTGCAACTGCAGGCGGCGGGCGAACATATCGACGATGCGTGGAATCTTGCTGAGGCCGATCACCTTTTTCTTGGGCAAATAAGCAATGTGCGCCTTGCCGAAGAACGGCAGCAAATGATGCTCGCATGTACTAAAGAATTCGATATCGCGAACGATTACCATCTGGTCGCATTTATGAGTAAATAGCGCACCGTTTACGATCTTTCCGAGATCCATCTCATAGCCGCTGGTCAGAAATCGCAACGCCTTCTCAGCTCGTTCCGGGGTGCGCAACAATCCTTCGCGGCCCGGATCTTCGCCCAGTTCGGCGAGGATCTGCTTCATGTGGGATGCGATCGTGGGATTCTCGCCATCCCGAGGCTTCATCACCTCTACATTTGCCTTATTATTTTTCATGACTTTAATTCAAACCGGTTGCGCGCGGTCTCATGCAGACGCACATTGTCCAACGACGGACCTTCCGCGCCGAAGCATGCGGTCCAGCTTTCGTTCAATCTCCTGCCAATCACCAGTGCCAGATTTTCGGACGTTGGCACCATTTCTGCGAACTCTGCAACCTCTGAATTAAGATCGCGGTGGTCCATGTTATTCAAGATGCTTGCATTTACCAAGCGATCCAATTGAGAGACATCCACCAACTTGCCCGTTTCGGTTTCCAAGGTGCCTGCCACCGTGATCTCCAATAAGTAATCATGACCATGCCCGTGCGGATTATTGCACTTGCCGTACAGTTCGCGATTCTCGCTCGCGGATAGCGCTGACGAATGCAGCCGATGGGATGCGCAGAACCGATAGCGCCGAGTTAAGCGTAGCGTTTCAGGTCCCAGAGTAATCGACATACAGATCCTCGGTCTCGTACACGCGAACGTTGTGTAGGCGAGCGCGCCCGCTTTCAAACTTGGGCTGCAAGCGCTTCCAAACCTCCAGGGCAAGGTTCTCGGTGGTGGGCACAACATGGTCAAACGGAGGCACTTCGTAATTCAAAAACCGGTGATCCATCGGTTCCACCACTGTTTCGTTTAGAACATCTTTAAGACGCTTCAAGTCAAACACCATTCCAGTGGCCGGATCGGGATCGCCGCTGAGCGTAACCTCCAGGACGTAGTTGTGTCCATGGCCCCGGGGATTCGCGGCAGGCCCGTAAACCGCCCGATTCTCGGCATCGGTGAAAGCAGAGTTGGCGCAGACGTGCGAAGCTGAGAATTCGACCCGGCGCGTGATATACATTGACGCTTGTAAGATGCTCCTGCACCAATTCCAGATACTCTAA
>JANXQZ010000647.1 GCA_025353235.1 Bryobacterales bacterium | reverse complement strand
GACATATAGCTAGGATACGGCGTTGCTGGTTCGGCTCCTGCTAGTCTGGGGTTCGGGATGCGAAGCATCTCAAAGGCGAGTCAAAGCCGTGCAACTTGTAGCCGGAGTGGATCTTGGCGGAACCGCCATTAACTATACGTTTCTGAATGAGCAAGAGGAGTTCCTCATCGAAGGGATGTGTGAGCATCCCTCGCGGTCAAAGGAAGGTCCGGAGGTCTGCCTGCAGCAAATTGGGGACGGCCTCAAGATCGCCGCACAACAGGCGGGCGTGCAGCTTTCGGATGTCACCGTGGTCGGTCTGGACACTCCTGGTCCTAGCAGCGCCGCGGGCGTGCTCAGCGCCAAAGGCTCTACGAATTTTGTGCATCCGAATTGGGCTGGATTCGACATCCGCGAAGGACTGGAGCGCCGGGTAGGCAAATCTGTCACCTATCTAAACGACGGGAATGCGGGGGCGCTGTGGGGACACTTTCGATTTTTCGGAGCGAACAATCGGGCCACATCGATTTCAGCGGTGATCGGAACCGGGTTGGGCGGAGGCGTGATCGTTGAGGGCAACGTGGTGAAAGGCCGGAAGGGTTTTGGAGGCGAGTTGGGTCACGTACTGCTGCCCTTCCACGGCATCGCTGGCATTGATGGCCTGGCTCCGGAATGCAATTGCGGCCGCAAGGGAGACCTGGAATCGCTGTGTTCTCTGACGGCCATTGAGAACTCTCTGCTTCCTTTCTTTCTGACGAAGTATGCGGGCCACGAACTCGGCAAGGTGCGCAATCTTCACGAGGCGGCAAAACTGGTCCGAGGTCTCGCCGAGAACGGCGATCCGATGTGCAGAGAGATCTTCCGGGTTCAAGCCCATGCGCTGGGGCTGTTCTTCGATAAAATGGTGAACACGTTTGACCCGGATGCGTTGATCGTCGGGGGCGGGGCGCTGGAGGCGGGCGAAGAATTTCAGCGCTGGTTCCTGGACCAGATTCGCGCGGGGATGCCCGAGCAGCGCGAAGAGCAGGCGGACATTCCCCTGTACTTGATGCCGAACGGCGATACGGCGGGCGCTCGCGGCGCTGCGATTGAAGCGCTAAGATTCTTGGGAGAGAGCCGCCTCGGATAGCTCTACCGCTTACCAGACAAGGCGCAACGCGAACTGCAGAATCCGTGGATCGTAAGCGCCTGTTATCTGCATAAAATTCCCGCTGCTCAAGCTGGATACCGGCACTTGCAGGTTCACCCGATTGAAGGCGTTGAATGCCTCGAACCGAAAGGCGGTGGTGAGCCGCTCAGTGATCTTGAAGTCTTTCCCAAGACCGAGATCTACGTTCGCGAAGCCAGGCCCTACAAACGTGTTCCTTCCCAATGTGCCGTAAGTACCCGGGGCGTTTGCCGCAAAGGCGGCTTTGTTCAAGTATTGAGCCACCAGTTGACCTCGACTCCGATCACCCGCTATGTTGACCTGCCCAACCAGATCGGCGCGTTGGGAGCCGGTACCGGTGCGCGCATTGTCTACGCCGCTGGTCACGGTCAAAGGGTAACCGCTGATCAAGCTAACAATCGAGTTCAGCTTCCATCCACCCGCCACCGCATCTGCCGCGCGGTTGTGGAAGTGTACGGGAAGGTCCCAGAGGCTCGAAAAATTGAACACGTGAGTGCGATCGAAATCGGATCGTCCTTTGTCAAAAGCCGCGTTGAAAGGGTTGGTGCGATTGATCCCTGTGCCCTTATTGGCTGAAGCATCGTCGATGCTTTTGCCGAACTGATAGTTCGCCAGAATCGAAAACCCTTTTGCGAAGCGGCGCTCCAATGTCACTTGCAAGGCGTGGAACGTGGAGTTGCCTGTGGGCTCCACAATTCCTGTAGAGCCAAGTCCAGGCGCAAAGAGACGGCGCTGATTTGTGGTGGCTGTGGTCACGCCCGGCGCGAATACGGCCGGGTTCAATTCCCGAATGGTAACCAGGCGCGTCCCCTTGGATCCCGCATACGACCCGCGCAGGACGAAGCCCAACTGTATCTCGCGCTCAAG
>JANXQZ010000068.1 GCA_025353235.1 Bryobacterales bacterium | reverse complement strand
GTTCAGCCACAGCGGCTGGTCGCGATCCCAGCAACGCTGTTTGCTTGCTCAGAAACGCCTCTGCCGCAGCAGACTCTTTGGCAGTAGGCTGGCGACCAAGCACCCGTGTCCACGCCTCAGCAGGCGTATGAATGCTGGATGCAAGCGAGCGCGCATGCTCCACCATGAACCGGCCGTTGAGCAGGGCCAGAGATTGCGGGGCCGTGGTGCTTTCATTTCTCCGCGAGCACGAGAGCACTCCATCGGGTGAATCGAACGCTTCGAACATCGGCTGCTGGAACGTTCGGCGAGCCAACAGATAGACCGTTCGGCGCTTGTGCTCTTCCTTGTCAGGCGTAACCAGCCAGGAGTTCTCAGGCTTTCCGATAATCCCGAACAACTCCTCCGCTTCGAGCGGCGGAACCACAGGACTGCCACCCATCTTCACATTCAGCTCGCCCGTCACCTGCAACACCGAATCGCGAATCTCTTCCGACTCCAGACGCCGTCGGCTCATGTGCGACAGCAACATGTTGGCAGGGTCCTTCTGAATCGCCGAAGGCGTAGGATCGGCTGCGCACCGGTACGCTTGCGAAGTCATGATTAGCCGATGCATGGCTTTGATGGACCACTTGCGCGCGAAGAACTCGGTAGACAGCCAATCGAGCAGTTCAGGGTGGGATGGGGCACCCGCGCGAACGCCGAAATCACTGGGCGTCTTCAGCAGGCCCGTGCCGAAGTGATACTGCCAGATGCGGTTCACCATCACACGCGCAAACAGCGGATTGTCCGCGCTGGCTGTCCATTCAGCAAGCGCCTTGCGGCGGAACGTCGACTTCGCTTGCAGCGGCGGATCGGGGATGTCGCCTCCCCCGAGCGCTTTCAGAAAGCCTGGATGCACTTCCTCGCCGGGAGCTAGATAGTTGCCTCGGAAGGCGACATAGGTGCGCGGTGCCTCGCGGCCCCCATCGATAATGCCGGGCGCCATCGGAGGCGGACCGTACCCCGTGAACATCGTAACCAGCCGCTTCTCGATAGCCTGAATTCGCTCGGCATCGGCGGGCGAAAGAGCCGCGAGTACTTCATCATCGGCAATCTTGAGAGCATCCGGGTTCTCCGCAACGAGCGCGACTTGCTCCGGCGTGCGCTTCGCGGCTTCAGTTTTCAAAGCCGTGCGTGCGGGTTCAGATAGCCGATCGGCCTTGGCGTCCAACAAGCTCTTTTTGTATGGCTGCTCGATCTTGCGGATCTGCTCGCCGATCTGGCGCAACTTGAACTCCCGCTGGTTCGCGGAGATGTCATAGAATCGGGCATCGTTGTATTCGAGAAACACGCGATCGTTTACGGCTGGCGCAAACACCGCCTGCATCCGGTAGTAATCGCGCTGCGGGATCGGATCGAACTTATGGTCGTGACACCGCGCGCACCCGACAGTCAACCCGAGGAACACCGCCGACGTCGTATCCACGGCGTCGGTCAACTTCTCCACCGCGTTCATCTCCTCCACCTTGAAGAGCATGTCGCGATTCGTGCCCACGCGATAGAAGCCGGTTCCCGTGCGCGCCTCTGCGTCATCGGGATAAATCTCGTCACCGGCGATTTGTTCCTTGGCGAAACGGTCATATGGCTTGTCATCGTTGAATGACTTGATCACATAATCCCGATAGCGCCACCCTTCGAGAATGTAAGGATCCTGCTCAAAGCCTGACGTGTCGCCGTAGCGTGCCAGGTCCAGCCAGTGCCGTCCCCATTTTTCGCCATAGCGCGGCGAAGCCAGCAGCGAATCGATGGTGCGCTCCCAAGATCCGGGCGCGGTGTCATTCAAGAACGCTTGGATCTGCTCGGCGGTGGGCGGAAGACCCAGCAAGTC
>JANXQZ010000638.1 GCA_025353235.1 Bryobacterales bacterium | reverse complement strand
GGCTCGAAACAGGCAACGTGGCGAGCCGATTAACAATCGGCTGCAGATTAACAATCTGCCCCACAAAGCGACCGAGTTTCATTGCGGCCTGCGAAGAAATTAGTGGATAGTAGTACAAAGCAGCATAGCCGCAATCGAATTAGTTAGCCTGAAGATGCGCCGTTTTGGGCCAAGAGCGACGATCCAGTCTGCACGCCAGTGTTGGAATTGAGGATTGCAGGCGCCGTGATTGAACGGCCATTTCCAGTGTCGGCCTATGCCTTGGCCTGTGATGGAGCAAGCATTCGCTGGCGCAAATACCGGTTGGCGGGCTCCTCCACATAGCGGAACACAACCGCCGCTACCATCACTACCCAGGCGAGATAAACCAGCGCAAGTACCACGCCGGGGATCCAGGTAAGCAAGGGCGGCCCCAGTCGCAGGTACCACCAGAGCAGCGGGATGTGCAGGATATACATCGAGTAGCTCGCCTTGCCCAGAAACACGATCAAGCGACAAGAGAGTCCGCCTGCCAGCAGTCCGCCCCCTAACGCCAAGCCTACCAGGACCAATGCGTTCAATGGACGAAGGGCGGAATTCAGGTTGATGATGCCGCCGAGGACTCCCGGATAGGCTATCAACGTTGCGCCAGAGGCGAGTCCGGGAACGTAGAACCAGTGGCCTCGCCCGGTCAGCGGGTTTCCAGAGCGCAGCAACAGATCGAGCGCGCGCGCCGCAACGATGCCAACCACAAAATCCGACAAGTGGAACAGCGGCTTCCACGCATTTGGGACGCTGAGCATCCGGAGCACTCCAGGAATCAGGCACGCCACCACGGTGGCAGCAAGAACGCTAGTCCACCGCAAGCGACCCAAGGCAATCGCGAAAAAGGGAAAGCAGAGATAAAAGAAAATTTCGCACGACAGAGACCAAGCCGGCGTGTTCCAACTCACTGGCATCAATCCGGACCAGCCTTGCAGCAGGAGCCCGTAATTAGTGAGGAGTCCGGATTTGCCCGCCACGCGGCTTTCGAAGATGAACGGCAGCATCACCGCGAGGCTGAGGACGTAAACGGGATAAACGCGCGCGAATCGGCTGACTCCGTAACGGAACAAGCTGGCACCGCTCCACTCGGGCGAGGCGTGCGCTCTCGCCAGCACAAAGCCGGAAAGGACAAAAAATGTTCCAACCGCGAGGTACCCTCCTCGCACAATGTTCGCCAGCTCCAGCGGCAATGTGAGCGACCACGCTTCCAACATCATGCCGCGCCCGGTCAGATGGTGGAGGATCACCCATAAGGCCAGGAGGAAACGCAGTCCCGTCAACGCGGGAAAATGCAAGCGTTTGGCGAGAGGTGCGCAAGGTGAGGGCACACTTGTGAGTGCTTGAGTTGCTGTGGCGATACTTTAATTCTATGCGATTCCTATCAGGGCCGCTGACACAGGGCCGCGATGGCGTGGGCTTCCGCTGAGCGGCCCTCGCCCACGGGACCCAGCTTCTCAGCGGTCTTGAATTTCACCGACATGCGATCCAGATCAAGGCTCAAGGTCTCGGCTAGCTTCTCTCGGATGGCCAAGCGATAATCCTTCAATTTCGGCCGTTCCAGAATCACGGTGGAATCCACGTTTACGATGCTGAACCCCTTGGCTGTGGCCAGGTCGCTTGCGTGCCGGAGAAATTGAAGGCTGTCGGCGCCCCGCCACTTTGGATCCGTATCGGGGAAGTGCATCCCGATGTCCCCGAGCGCCAACGCCCCTAGCAGCGCATCGGTGATCGCGTGAGAAAGCACGTCGGCGTCGGAGTGTCCTTCCAGCCCGAACTCGCAGGGAATTGCGACCCCGCCCAAAATCAGAGGGCGACCCGCAACGATGCGATGAACGTCCCACCCCTGCCCCATTCTGTACTCATTCAATGGACCACACCGCCCGCCATTTCCTCCGCCAAGAATAACTTCGCCAGCTCCATATCCGATGCCCTGGTGATCTTGATGTTACGGTCGCTGCCGGGCACCACGCTCACTTCCACCTGCTCCAGCCGCTCTACCAGGCTGGACTCGTCTGTGCCCGTAAAATTGTCCTCGCGAGCTTTGGCAAACGCATTGCGCAATAACTCGAAACGGAAGACCTGCGGCGTCTGCGCCAGGATCAGCCGCTCGCGCGGAATGGTGGCGCGGATCTTATTCCGCTGGACTTGCTTCACCGTGTCGGTGGGGACAATGCCGACAATCGCCGCGCCGGTCTCCGCCGCCTCGGCAAACACTCGTTCCAGCGCTTGATGCTCAATGAACGGACGCACAGCGTCG
>JANXQZ010000622.1 GCA_025353235.1 Bryobacterales bacterium | reverse complement strand
CGCGAGTTTGCGATCCGGTTTGCTTTGGGGGCGGACCGGAGTCAGGTGAGAGGACTTATTCTGCGGGACTTTGCTGTTCCGGCCGTAGGGGGTCTCGTGGCGGGAGGGTGGCTTGCTTATTTGTGCGCGCAGGGGTTGCGGAGTCAGTTATACAAGCTTTCTGCAGGCGACCCTTTGGTGCTGGGGGCAACAGCGGTCGGGTTGTTGGCGCTGGTGCTGGTGTCGGCTTTAGGCCCAGCGGCGAAGGCGGCCTCGATTTCACCTGCAGAATTATTGCGCGAATAGCAAGAAGGGGCGGACGTCCCTGGACCTATTTGCCAAGCCAGCGCAGCGGAGCCGTGGTCATCCACGGCACGTAGGTAATTAGCAGCACGCCGCACAGCAGAACCAGCAAGAAAGGCAGCAGCGCCCGATACACCGTGAACATCGGCTTCTCGAAGCGGTATGCGGCTAGGCAAAGATTGATCCCGACAGGCGGCATCAAATAACCGAGTTCCAGATTCGCCAGAAAAATGATCCCCATCTGCACCGGGTCAATTCCGTACGCCGCAGTTAAAGGCTTCAATAGCGGAACAATCACCAGAATTGCAGCGAAGATGTCCATCAGGCTTCCCACCACCAGCAAACACGCGTTCAAGGCAAGCAGGAAAACGTACTTCGAATGAATATGCGCCTGCACCCAATCGACGATGCGCGACGGGATCTCGGCATCCACCAGATAGTTCGTAAACCCGAGCGCGACACCGAGGATCAGCAGGATGCCGCCCACCACCGTGGCGCACTCCACGCACACGAGCGTATAATCCCGCCGCAGCGAGATGCCTCGGTAAATCACCGTTTCCACGAACAGTGTGGCCAGTGCGGTAAGGGCAGCGGCTTCCGTCAGCGTTCCGAATCCGCCAAAAAGGCCAACCAGCATGATCACGGGAAGCAGCAGTTCCCATTTCGCTTCCCACATGGCTGCGCCCGCTTCATGCAGGGAAAATTTGTCCCGAACCGTTTCGCTCTTGATGCCCTGACGGATTCCCATGGCTGCCGCGAGCGTTACCATCAGCAGGCCAGGCAGCAGTCCTCCGATGAACAGCCTGTCAATTGGCGTTGCCGCATACACGCCGTAGAGGATCACCGGTAGGCTCGGTGGAAAGAGCAGTCCGAGAGATCCGGACGCAGTCAGCAAGCCAATGGAAAACTGTTCCGGATAACGGGCGCGAATCAAGACCGGAACCAGCAGTCCCCCTAATGATAGAATCGTGAGCCCCGATCCTCCCCAGGTGAAAATTGCGCAGATCACCACCGTGACGATCGCCATTCCGCCGGGCGCCCAACTGAACAGCGCCGCGAAGACGCGCAGGAAGCGCTTGGTCGCGCCGCCCTTCACCATCAAATATCCGGCGAACGTGAACAACGGGATCGAGGGCAGCAGCGGCGATGCCACCAGCCGATACATCTCAACCGGCACCGACGCGATAGGAGTTCCGGCCTGCCAGAACATCAGTAACGCGAAGCCGCCGAATACCGCGAAAATCGGCAGCCCGAGCAATGTAGAGCAAAACAGTACCAGCAAGCCGATCTGGAAAATCGGCAAGGGGGCCGGCGTTCCCGCATAATAGAGTCCGAGCGGTATCAGCAGCCCGATCGCGGCCAGTGCCCGACCCTTCCAAAGCGGGTTCGCCAACCAGACCGCGCGCACTGCGATGAGCGTGAAGCCGATGGGCATGATGACAATCGCGACCCACTTGGGAAGCACATCCTGCAGCACCCATGACCCGGCCTGCTTCTCCACCTGCACGTATTCCAGGCTGGCCCATGCGAGACAAAGAGACACGCTGGCGAGCACGGCGAAGGCGACGATCCGGCCAGGCGCGCGCAGGCGCTCAGGCAAGAAGGTGCTGGCCGAAAGGGACAGCAAATTGCCGGAACGTGCAGCGAGCGCCGCGCCCAAAAATCCGATCCACAGCGTGAGTTGCTGTACGATGACGGCCGCTCCGGTGATGCCGCCCCAATGAAACTGGCGGGTCACCATCTCGCTCACCGGCAGCAGCGTCATCATCGACAAGGCGACGGCCGAGAGCAGATTTTCAAATGAAAAAAACGGGTTCCAGCGGGCTGGCTGCTCCACCGCTATCGGTAGGCTCACGGATGGCTCTTGCGGTATTCGTCCCGAAGCCGTTTCACCTGGTCGAACAAATCGGCTGGGATCTCGCCTCCGCGGAGAGTTGGCCAAGTGCTCTCCGCCAGTGTACGCCATTCGGCCACAGCCTTGGGATCGGCATGCACTACATTCAGACCGAATTGTTGCATGAGGGGGATCGCGGCCGCTTCCGACTTTCGAATCTCTTCGCGGAGCGAGACGCCCGCCGCTCTTGAGATCTTCATCATGTCAGTACGGGTTTGCGGCGGAATCTTCTCCCAAACATTCTTGGAGATTACCGTCGCGCCCACAAGTTGGGCGAAACGGATGTCCAGCATATTCTTGGCGCCCCCGAACCATTGGCTTGCCAAGGCGATGAGAGGCGGCGATTGAAAAGCGTCGATCAGGCCGGTCTGCAGACCTGTAAGAATGTCGGTTGCCGCCAAGGCTACCGGATGAAACCCGCGAGTCTTGTAGAGTTCGTAGGTGCCGTTGTCGCCTTGCAGCACGCACAGCCTCATCGGGCGAAGCTCGTCCGGCCTGCTGGCGGGTTTCTTCGTGAAGAAGTGCACCCAACCCGTATCGGCCCAGTTCAGAAGAATAAAGCCTCGTTGCGCCAAGCCCTTTTCGAGCCGGTCGGCAATGCGATCGCGGACGAAATCGAGCTCCTCGTAGGAATTGAGCATCATCGGAATCTGCAGAGCGGAAACACCAGGCTCAATCCCGCTCAGGCCCGCTCCAGAGATCGCGACCGACTGCAGCTTCTTGATGCGCAGCTTCTCCACCATGGCTGGCTCGTCGCCCTGCTCGCCCCCTGGATACACCTTGAGTTCGATCTTTCCGCCCGAGGCTTTCTTCCATTGCTCGCCCATGTCGACGAGAATTTCGTGCCAGCGAGATCCCTTGGGCGCCAGTGTGCCCATGCGGATGATGGTTGTTTGAGCGGAGAGGCTCGCAGCGCAAACCAGGAGAGCGGCGAGAATCCGAGCGGAGTTAGGTCTCACGTGAGTATTCTACCGAGAGGCCGGAATCAATGCTCGGGTTTATGTGTTCTGAGCCGCGAGATCTTGTTCGAAGCTCACCGGAGGATTGTAGTACAAGATGCGGCCGCAACTCTCGCAGGTCATGAGAGCCTCGCGCTTGCGAAGATCCTGAACGAACTGGGGACGCAGCGCGATCATGCAGGCTGAACAGCGCCCATCCACAAATTCGGCTACCGCGATTCCATTGCGGCGCTTGCGGATCCGTTCGTAGGTGGCGTAAATTTGCGGCGTTAGCTTGCCGACGATCCCAGTGCGTTCGGACTTAAACTCATCGAGCTGTTTGCGGTCCACCGCCGTTCGCTCGCGCGCCTTGCTCTTCTCCGCGTCAACCTGCTTCTTCTCGTCCTTCAGCGCGGCGTCTGCTTGTTTCACGGCATTATCGAGAGATTCCGATTCCGACATCAACTCGATAATGCGATCCTCGCACTTGCGGATTTCCTTTTGTGCGTATTCAATTTCGTTCGAGAAGGCCTTGTACTGTTCGTTGTTCTTGGCTTGAAGGGTCTGATCCTTTAGCTTGGAAATTTTCTGCTCGTGAACCTTGATGTCGTCTTCGAGGCGCTTGCGGTCTTTTTGGTTCGCTAGGAGAGCCGCTTGGTCCGCTTCCAGGCGTCGGAGGTGCCCGTCTAAAACCTTTTCAATTCGGGCTATGTGCTTCGGGAGATCAGCCACCTCCCGGTCCAGTTCCGTAATTTTATGATCTAGAGACTGAAGACGGGTAATTTGCTCGATTTCTGCGGTCAACACGTTGATTTTAGTCTAACATGCTCAAACATTTTCCATGCCGAGCCTGCCGCTTGTAACTGGAGCGGACGCTGGCGAGTCCAAAGACAAGTACATACCTTGCAGAAGACGACCCAGCGCTGGCTGACCGCATTTCTCCTGATTGTGGTTTCCGCAGTAGTAGCCCTGACGGTAGCGTTGCGCTACTACTCGCCTTTGACGCGCGATTGGGTGGTGAAGACGCTCGAGAGCCGGTACAACAGCAAAGTGGAAATCAAGACCTTTCAAGCTTCTCTGCTTCCATACCCTCTCGCTACTGCCGAAGACATCGTTTTCCGGGAACAGGGACGAACGGATGTACCGCCTTTCGTCACTATCCGAAAACTCACGATTGAGGCGAGCTTTTTCGGCCTTTTCGAAACTCCCAGGAAAATACGACGAGTACGTCTGGAAGGTTTGCGGCTGCATATTCCGCCGCATGAAAAGAAGGATCCTCCTGAAGCAAGCGGCGGAACGGCCTCGCAGGAGCCTGCGAGATTGGCTTTTGCGGTAGACGAAATTGTTGCCGACGGAACCTTTCTCGAACTGCTGCCCAGGCAAGCGGGCAAGGAGCCCAAACAGTTCGAGATACGCGAGCTTCGTCTGCGTTCTATCGGACCCAATGAACCTATGAGCTTCGTGAGCACCTTGATGAACGCCAAGCCTCCGGGCGAAATTCACTCCAAAGGCCAGTTTGGACCTTGGCGTCGGGATGAGCCGGGCGACACACCCGTCTCGGGTACCTATACGTTTAAGAACGCGAATCTGGGCGTCTTCAAAGGAATCGCGGGAACCCTTTCGTCCGTGGGTAGATACGGCGGCGCGCTGGATCGCATAGAAGTAGATGGGACGACGGACACGCCTGACTTCCGGGTAACCGAAAGCGGCAATTCAGTCGATCTGAAAACAGAGTTTCACGCGCTCGTGGATGGGACCAATGGGGATACTTTTCTGGTTCCGGTAAAGGCGCAGTTCTTGCATTCCACGGTGCTGGCCCGAGGCGGCATCTATGGAAAACCAAACGTCAAGGGAAAAACTATTTCCCTGGACATTAACGTCGCGGGGGCTCGCGTGGAAGACCTGCTCCGGCTTGCCATGAAGACCACCCCAGGACCCCTCACTGGACAAATCGATTTTCAGGCAAAATTGATCATCCTTCCTGGAGAGCGCAAGGTGCTCGACAAGATGCAGCTCTATGGCGATTTCGGCATAGCGTCGGCAAGGTTCACAAGCTTCGACCTGCAGCGCAAGATTACGATGCTGAGCCAGCGGTCGCGCGGCCAGACGGAGGACGATCCTTCCGAGCACGTCATCTCGAACATGAACGGACACTTCGACCTGCGGGACGCGACGGCGAGATTGTCCCGCCTGGTGTACAGCGTCCCTGGCGCGAACATCCGACTCACTGGCAGCTATGGAATTCACGGGGAGACTCTGAATTTCGACGGTATGGCGAGGCTGGATGCGAAGCCTTCCCAGATGACTACGGGGATCAAATCGATTTTGCTGAAAGTGGTGGATCCGCTGTTTTGGAAAAATGGGGCGACTGAGATTCCTTTCCGGATTGGGGGCACGCGTTCACAGCCTTCCTTCGGCCTGGCGTTTGGTCGCAAAGAGCCCTAACCCAAGTAGCGATCCCTCCCCTGTACGAGCGCGGCGATCTTGCGGTCGGCAACCGACCGCTTCAACATCCAGAATCCGCAATCTGGATGAACCCAGCGCACCCGACCCTCACCGAGCACTCGTTCCGCATGCTCGATGCGCCTGGCTATCTCATCCGGCGTTTCGATGTGATTCACCTTCACATCCACCACGCCGATGCCTAAGGCCACCCGCGAGTCGACGTCCTTGAGCGCTTCCAGGTCCTCGGGCGGGCGATGCGCCAGCTCCAGCACCACATGGTCCGCATGCAGCGAGTTCAGGAAATCGATGAGCGACTTCCAGTCCCCCTTTTGAATCACTTGACCGCCATAATTTCCGAAGCACAGGTGGACTGCCTTCTCGCCCTTCACTCGGTCGAGCACGATATTGATCGCCCTAGCCGCAAGCGGCCCATCTGCAGGATTGCCTGGAATATTCGCCTCGTCCACCTGCACGCAGGCGCACGGCAAGCCGGCCACCTGGTCGGCGAGTACATGCGCGATTGCCATCGTGAGCGCGTCAAAGTCGCGGTAGAAATTATCAAGCAGGCTGCGCGAGAGCATGTAAGGACTGGTCACGGTGAACTTAAACGGCCCAGGCGCGACCGAAGCAGCCGCCATGCAGTCGGCTAGGAGATTGAGGCCGCCCTCGCCAATTTCCCCGATTACCACCGCAGCCGGCTTCCGCCGAAACTGCATCTGGTGAAGACGCGCGAACGCTTCCCAATCGCTTCGGCCTAATTGGGTCCGCATGCCGGCCATGGGTCCGACAAAGTAATCGATCATGCCGTTCGTATCGGGGTGGTTGAGGTCGAACCGGTAGATCTCGCCTTCGGTAGGCAAGTCAATGCCTGCTTGACGCTGCGTATCGAAGATGACGCGCATGGCGTCGAGCCGGGCCTGCTCGCTTGGGCTGGCGGCAAACCAGTCGGGGACCGGATAGGATCCCACCGTGGTGGTGCGAATTTGTGGACGACTTGAACTGATCGACATGGGGATGCTTAAGAATAGATCAGCGCCGCCCTGCGCTACGCTGTTACTTATGCCAGCCGCCTCTATTCATCCTCCGAAGCGTCTCCTCTTCGGCCCCGGACCCACCATGGTGGAACCCCGAGTCTACGAAGCCATTGCTAAGCCTGTGGTTGGGCATCTCGATCCGTACTTTTTCGAAGTGCTAGGCGACGTGCGCCGCTTGTTGCGCGAAGTGTTCGGCACCGCCAACGAATTTACCGTGCCCATTTCCGGAACCGGATCGGCGGGCATGGAGACGGCGGTGGGCAACTTCGTGGAACCCGACTCGAAGTTTGCGGTGTTCGCGAATGGTTTTTTTTGCGACCGGCTTACAGAAATGGGCAAGCGTCAAGGAGCGCACGTGGTGCGGCTGGAAAAATCTTGGGGCGAGACATTTGGGAGCGAGGAAGCGAGCCAGTTTCTTAAGCGAGAGAAGCCCCAAGTAGTGGCTTTCGTCCATGCCGAAACATCCACGGGCGCTTTGCAAGATATCCGCGCAATCACGAATGCGGCACGGGAGGTGGATGCGCTGGTGATTGCCGACACCTTGACCTCGCTGGGCGCCTTCGACATCGATTCGTTCACGCCGATTATCAATTATCCCGAATGCGCGATCCTCGGCATCGGCCGCATCCGGCGCTGTCCCGTGGTGCTTGATGACCAAATCGTCATCCGCGATCAAGTTACGTTGAGCTTAACGTTCGA
>JANXQZ010000594.1 GCA_025353235.1 Bryobacterales bacterium | reverse complement strand
CCACTTGTATCCATGCACGGCCAGCACGTCCGGTTGAATCTTACTCACGTCGAAGCGGAGGGCGCCTATGCTTTGGGTCCCATCCACGTAAAGCAAGACCCCGCGGGCTCGCAAGAATGCCGAGATCTCTTCCATGGGCGGAACGAATCCGGTGTTGTAGTTCACTGAGCTCAAGGCGACTACGCGGGTCTGCTCCGTGATGGATTCGTAGAACCTTTCCCAGGGGCAGGCGACGAACTCTACTCCTTCTCTTTCGCGGTCGCCTAGGGCGTACAGTTGGTTCGGGAAGTCATCCTCGAGCGTGACCACTCGATCGCCCGGCTTGAAGTTTACGCCGGAGAGCAGGAGCGCCAAGCCGACGGATGAGTTGGATATGAATGCGATGTCCTCGGCATGACAGGAGACTAGCTGGGCGACTGATTCGCGCACCGCGTCCATGTCATCGAACCAGTTCAAAAAGTCGTTGCATGCTTCGGCGTTACGGTGCGCGAAATGCCTCGCTACTGCTTCTGTGGCACGACGGGGAAGTTGACCGAAGGTTGCGGTGTTGAGGTAGGTCCAGTTAGCGAGTGCGGGGAACTCGGCGCGAATGGCGTTCCAGTTGGTCATTTGCCGAAGAAGCTCCTGGTCGGCGCGGGCGGTTGTGTGCCTCGGATGGCGCGCCAGAGAATGTCGTTCATTTCGTCATCGTCGTTCAGGTCGGCCTCGCGGAAATCGAGCTTCTCCGAACGCGCCGACGTGGCCGAGACGGCTGGATTGCGGGCGTCTAGCGGGATGCGCGGCTTCTCGGGATCGTAGGGAGTCATCACCGGGTTGGTGGCGAACACAGAAGCCATCACTCGGGCAGCCGCATCGAAGTGGGTCATGGGCCGCATCCCGAGAATGGTTTCGATCGTGCGCAGCACCGAGACAGTGTTGTACATGGTGCTGTCCACCACGCCCCTACGCGTGTAGGGAGACAACACGAAGGCAGGCGAACGATGAGAGTCGATGTGATCGGGGCCGTTCTGCGCATCGTCCTCCAGAACAAAGATCGCAGTATTCTTCCAGAACTTCGACCTAGACACGCCTTCCACGATCATGCCCAGTGCGTAGTCGTTATCGGCGGCTGACGATAAGGGCGCGATCTTTCCCGCCCCCGTGCCGGACGTGTGATCGTTCCCCAGCCGCATCACGATCAGCTTAGGCATTTGACCGGCGGTTTCGAATTGTCCCAAGTCCTTGAGGAATACCTCGGCGCGTTTTACGTCTGGATACTCGAGATCGAAGGGCCGGTAGAAGGTGTTCGTGACCGGTGCTAGAACCGAGTCTCGCACGCTCTCTACTTGCACACCGTCTTCGGTGGGTTCCTTTTTGGCGTTCGCGAAGTAACCGTAGTTGCGCATGGATACGCCATGGGCGTTCGCGTTAGTCCAGAGGTAGCCTGCTGCTGGCGTGGCAGCCGGTTCGCCGCCTTCGTAGTCGTAGCGAGCGCGGCGCTTGGCATAGCTGTTCGGCCAAAACTTCTGAACGTAGTCGCTCGCGATGGCTGCAGTGGACCAGTTATGGCCGTCGGCACTGACGTCCCCGCTGACATAGAAGTTGTCGAGCAGAACGAACTCGCGAGCCAGCTTATGATGATTCGGCGTGACCTTCTCGGGGAACAACGCCAGCGATGCGTCGCTCGCACCCTTGCCGATGTCGCCCAGCATTTGGTCGTAGGTGCGATTTTCCTTGACGATGTAAATAACGTGGTCGATGGCGGCTGGCAAGGGCGCGCCAGGGTTTTCAAGCTTCTCGTCGGTGTAGGGAGAGTTCGCCAGCACCTGGCTG
>JANXQZ010000560.1 GCA_025353235.1 Bryobacterales bacterium | reverse complement strand
CATCATGAACAGGGTTTGCGGCGCCACGTTGGTGAGAGTGCGCCGTCCATTCACAGTGCTCGCGTCGCCGAAATCGAAAAGGTTGAGCAGCGTTGGAAGATTCGCGCGACGCAAAGGAAGGTAAACCGTCCGGCGCGTGATCTTCAACGGATCAAGACTCAAACGGCTGGAGCTATTCTCGCTGTCGGTGCCGAACCCGGACTGCAGCGTGCCGCCCATGGTGAAGTCGAGCGATCCATCGAGCGAAAGCAGCGCGTCGCGAATCTCCTCAACCTCCAGTCGCTGCCGGTTGAAGTGAGCCAGCCAGCGATTCTCCTGATCAGCTTCCATCGTTTTTTCGTCCGCATCGCTTGAGGTTTGATACGCACTCGAAAGCATGATCATGCGATTTAGCGCCTTTATAGACCAGCCGCTTTCCACAAACTTCTCCGCTAGATAATCCAGCAATTCCGGATGGCTTGGCCGGTCGCCCATTTTGCCGAAATTATCCGGAGTGCGTACCAATCCCTCGCCAAAATGCCAGCCCCAAATCCTGTTTACGATCACCCGGGTCGTAAGCGGATTATCGGAGCGAGCGATCCAGTTGGCCAGTTCCATCCGCCCGCTGCCGGAGACAAATGTCGGATCCGAAGACTTCGCGAGAATTGCCGGGAATGCTTTGGGAGCGTCCTCGCCAGGGCTGTTGTAGTCGCCGCGTATTAAAACTTTTTGCTCCACGCGCTTGCCTTCCGCCACCGCGCAGGCCATGTCCGGCTCCGGCATCGCATGAGCTTTCAAATCGGCTTCTTCTTTTCGGAAGGCATCGAGTTTTTCTTTCACTTCCGGCGAGAGAACTTTTTCACGATCTTTATCGTTTAGCTCCAACGGCCCTTTCTGGATATAGATCTCGTAGAAGAACAGATCGGTGGCTGCCTCGAATTTCGGCTTGGGCGGGGGCGGCATATCCATCTCTTGAATTCGCTTCCTGACCTGAGCCCGCCACTTATCCATCTTGCCGGTCCAGTCGTCGAATTGCTTACCGAAACGAGCCTGATAGGTTTGTGCAACGGCCGCTTGGCTCTCAAGCGCGGCGTTGTCCCAATCCGCCAATTGCGGGTGGGCCTTCATGCCCTCTTGCAGATACTTCACCCAACGAGCCAGAATATCCTTGTCCAAGCTGGTGGCTTGCACAACCTGATCGAGCGCCTCCTTGCCCTCGTAAACACGGCGCGCCGCGATCATATAGTCAGCCAAATGGGCGCCCTGTTCGCGCGTATACTTTTCGCCGTCCAAGCCAGCCACCTCATCCATGGACACCTTGATCGCGCTCAAGCGATCCTGCTGCGCCTTGTAGGCTGCGTACTGCTCGGCCGGAACCAGGGGTGTAAAAAGGAGCTTGGAAACGTGTGCGCCTTCGTCGGCGAACTGCTTTGTGCTTGCGAATATTGAGACGAAGGAATAGTAATCCTTGGTGAGGATCGGATCGAATTTATGGTTGTGGCAGCGCGCGCACGCCATCGTGAGCCCGATGAACGCTCTGGACGTCACGTCCACTTGCTCATCGTAGATGTCGTACATCATTTTCTGCTTGTCTTGCTGCGCGATCGCCTTGGCGCCCAGCGCCAAGAAGCCCGTAGCCACAATGCCCCGCGTGTTGTTCATCAGGTCGCCCGCCATTTGTTCGCGAATGAATTGATCGTAGGGAATGTCGCGATTAAACGAATCGATCACGTAGTCTCGATAACGCCAAGCGTAGGGATAGCGGTGATCTTCGTCGTTGCCCGTGGAATCGGCGTAACGCGCGACGTCGAGCCAATGGCGTCCCCAGCGCTCGCCGTAGTGGGGCGACGCGAGCAGCCGATCCACAACCTTCTCGAATGCTTTGGGCGAATTGTCAGCCTGGAACTCTTCAATCTCCTCAAGTGTCGGCGGCAGACCGGTGAGATCGAAAGTCGCGCGGCGAAGCAAGGTCATTTTGTCGGCGCGGGGCGACGGCTTGAGGCCCTTAGCCTTTAGCTTGGCTGAAATGAAGCGATCAATCTCGTTGTGGACCCACTTCAGGTCGGCAGATGCGGGGGGCGTTACGTGCTTCACTGGCTGAAAGGCCCAGAAGCTTTTCTGATCAGCCGAGAATTCGTGCGGAGGTGTCGCGGCCTGAGCGGGCGCGCTCGCCTGATCGGCCCCTGGCCACGGCGCTCCCAGCTTCACCCAGGCTGCGATGTCCGCGATTTCATCGGCTTTCAATTTGCCCATGGGGGGCATCTTGAGAGAATCATCGTAGCTGATCGCGCGCAGCAGCCGACTGGCGCCCGGATCTTCTTTCGATACCAGCGGCCCGCTTTGTCCACCCGCCATAAACCCCGACGCGCTCGACAGATCCAACGCCGCCGTTTTGGTTTTGGCGTTGTGGCACATCTGGCAATTCTTGACGAGCACAGGCCGAACCCTGGTTTCGAAGAAGTCCGATTTCGCCGCGTCTTGTTGTACTAAAGATTGCGCCGAACAACGCGCGGCTCCTAGAATCGTCAAGTAAAAAAAATGCTGAAGTCTGGGCGGAATCGTCATTGCGCTTTATCGCTAACTACAACTAATTCAAGCACAAACGATCACGTGCGCGCAACCAGAAGACTGGTCAGTTCGAAACCGGCATGTATAAGAAGTTCACCGGACCGTATGAAACTTCCGCAGTCCCCAAACGCACATAGTTGTAGCCTGCGCTATACACCGCGCTGTTCACAATTGCGGCGTTTGTCCGCTTAACCGCGCCGACGTCGTACCATTGGTCGCCATATCCTTCTTGGCTCACCATATAATACGTGGAATTCGCCGGCAGAACAATCGGCGCCGGCAACGTGGCGTACTGATAGAGGCTGCCAGGCGACGCGCTGTTCATGAAAAGGTATAGGGAACCGCCCGCTACATCGAGTCCGCTGGTAGCATCGATCAGCTTCAGGATGTGAAGTTGCGAATTGCCAGGCACGAATATCCGGCCGAGCGAACTGACGCTGATCGGCGAATTGCCGACCGTGACCTGCATCCCGATATAACCCGCAAAATCATTGCGCAACGTGCCCAGAGTCTGGCCCGTGATGAATGGAGCAGGACCCTGAATGTTGCTGACCGTAACCGAAACCCCTGGGGAAACCGCACTGGATCCCGCCGAGTCGGTCGCCATGGCAGTGATGATCCTCTGCCCATTCGCGAGTGCGGTTGTGTCGAGAGTCAGGTTGTAAGGACCGGGACCCGCTACCGGGTTTCCGGTATTCGCACCGTCCACTTTGAATTGCACGCTGGCGATTGTCAGCCCCGAGGCTGCCGATGCATTGGCCGAAACGATGACGGATGCGCCCGATATTGTCGATCCAGGAGTGGGGGCGGTGATCGAGACAACGGGCGGAGCGACATTGTTTACATTGATTACGATTCCTGCGGAGAGCGCACTGCCGCCGCCCGAATCCGTCGCGAATGCGGTCAACGTTCTTTGTCCGTTAGCGAACGCCGTGGTGTCGAGCGTCAGATTATAAGGACCGGGACCCGCTATGGCGCTGCCCACATTATTGCCGTCCACCTTGAATTGAACGCTGGTAATCGTCAGCCCGGCTGCAGCCGCAGCAGTGGCGGAGACCGCTACGCTTTTGCCCGCGACGTTCGCTCCCGACAGCGGCGTGGTGATCGCAACCGCGGGAGGCTGCGTCACATTGTTTACCGTGATCGTCACGGTGCCGGAAATTGCGCTGTTCCCGGCTGTGTCGGTAGCCACCGCCGAAAGCAGGTGCCCCTGGTTCTGGAGCGTTGTGCTGTCCAAAATCGCGCTGAAAGGACTGCTGCCCGTCACCGGGTTTCCTACATTATTTCCATCCACCTTGAATTGAACATTGGCGATGGCGAGTCCGTTGGCAGCCGCGGCGGTAGCGGTGAGCTGTACGCTTTTGCCCTGGACGGACGTATTCGGAGCGGGCGAGGTGATCGATACGGTAGGCGGAGTGTTCGACACCCGTATTGTGATCTGCGAAGAGAGGGTGGTTCCGCCGCCTGAGTCTGTCGCGAACGCGGTCAATATGTGCGCCGCGTTCGACAACGTAGTTGAATCGAGGATGGCTGCGTAGGGGCTGGACCCTGTGACTGGAGCGCCAATCGGATTGCCGTCCAATTTGAATTGAACGCTCGCAATACTCAGCCCGCTGGCGGCGCTGGCGCTCGCTGAAAGGTTCACGCTCTTGCCCGACACCGTCGCGTTGTTGGAAGGTGCCGTGATCGAGACCGTAGGTGGCGCGGAGCCATTGCTGACCACCACGGTAACGGCCTGGGAGGTGGTGCTGGCGCCAAGCGAATCGGTAGCTGTCGCCGTAAGCGAGTGGCTCGCATTCGTCTGCAAGGTGGAGTCGAAAACCAGATTGTATGGTCCGGGACCTGCCGCCGAACCTAGGCTGCTGCCGTCCAGCTTGAACTGCACGCTTGCGATGGTCTGGCCCGCCGTGGCCGAGGCGATAGCTGAGATCGTGACGCTCTTGCCGGAAAGCGTCGCTCCAGGCGACGGCGCAGTGATGCTCACCGTCGGAGGCTGGCTAACCGTGCCAGAGGAATAAATGAAGTTCACTGGCACCACTGTCGAATTGGATGTGGGGGTGAGTTCATAGCCTGCGCCGGAGTTATAGACGGAGGCGTTCACGGTCGCCGCCGCCGTGGTGGTGACGGGGCTGGAATCGTACCAAAGATCGGCGAAGCCACCCTCCGAACTCATCACGTAGTAAGAGGTGTTAGCCGCTAGAACAATCGGAGCTGCAAGCGGCGCATACACGAATTGGCCCTGAGTTCCACCCTGCATGTTGACCGCTACCGAACCGCCCGGGAGATCGTTTCCAGTGGCCGCGTTTACCAGTTTCACCGTATGAGTTCCGCTATTGCCTAACACAAACAGCCTTCCGAGCGAGCTGACAGTCAGCGAAGATGGACCAACCGTAAACTGCATGCCGGATGCGTTAATGAAGCCGCCGTGCGCATAGCCGAGCGTCGTGCCGGTGATGAAGGGCACGGGTGTCTTAACGATAACGTTCTTCACGGTGACTGCGATGGCTGCGGACGGGGCCGATCTGCCAGCGTTGTCGGTGGCCTGCGCGGTTATTGAGTGCGAACCATCCGGCACAGACGTGGTGTCCCATATTCGTTGATAGGGCGAACTCGCAAGCGGCGCGCCCAGCGGATTGCCATCCACATAAAGCTGCACGCTGGTGATGGTCTGGCCTAGAGCGGCGGTCGCCGCTGCTACGATGTTTACTGAGTTGCCTGAAACGGTAGACCCAGCTCCGGGAGCCGTAACCGATACCTGCGGCGGGGCGGAGCCGCTGGGGCTAATGACAACTGCAACGGCCTGGGACGTTGTGCTCGCGCCCAGCGAATCGGTGGCGATCGCAGTAAGCGAATGGCTCCCGCTGGTTTGCAAGGTTGAATCGAAAGTCACGTTGTAGGGGCCGGGACCGGCCACGGAACCTAGGCTATTGCCGTCCAGCTTGAACTGCACGCTGGCGATCGTCTGGCCTGGCGTCGCCGAAGCGGTGGCTGAAACCGCGACAGTCTTGCCAGAAACCGTTGCTCCAGGCGATGGGTTGGTGATGCTAACGGTAGGAGGCTGATTGACGGTTCCGGAGGAGTAGATGAAGTTCACCGGAACTACTGTGGAGTTGGATGTTGGAGTAACATCATAGCCCGCGCCAGAGTTATAAACGGAAGCGTTCACTGTCGCTCCAGCCGAGGTGGTGACGGGGCTGGAATCGTACCAAAGATCGCCAAAAGCGCTTTCCGAACTGATCAGGTAGTAAGAGGTGTTAGCTGGTAGAACAATCGGAGTGGCGAGCGGCGCATAAATGAATTGGCCCTGAGTTCCGACCTGCAGGGTAACAACGGCCGAACCTCCTGGAACGTCGTTCCCTCCAGGCGCGTTCACCAGCTTCAGAGTATGCGTGCCATTGTTGCCTGTGACATACAACCTTCCGAGCGAACTGACGGTCAGCGGAGACGAACCCACCGTAAACTGCATGCCGGCTGCGTTGATAAAGCCGCCGTGCGCATAACCCAACGTCACGCCGGTGACGAATGCCTGGGCATTGCTCAGCGCGAATGTCGCGGCCGTGGCGACCCCGCCCACGGTGGTGCCCACTGTGTAAGATCCGGCGATCCCGTTGGCTGCGACCGAGACCTTTGCGACGCCGCTCCCGTCAGTCGTGGCTGAGTTGCCGGACGGGAAAGTGACAGATGGTCCCGAAGCGGGTGCAACGAAGACCACGGTGATCCCTGGGACGCCAACCCCCGCCGCAGAGACGGTGGCCTGAAGCTGATTCGCAAAAGCGCTGCCGGTGACAGTGCTCTGGCCGCTGCCTGCGGTGGCGGCGACGGACAGATTCGTGAGGGAGAAAGTCGCCGGAACCGCCACTCCGGGAGTGCTTGCCGTGACGGTGAACGATCCCGATAGCGCGTTGGCGACGAGAGCCGGAGCCGTGGCAATCCCGTCCGCCCCGCTCTGGACCACCGCCGTCTGGCTGCCCGCAAACGATGCCCCGGCCCCGTTGCCCGCCGGCTTTACCGTGAACGTGACGGCTGCGCCGATGACTGCGCTCTGATCCGTGTGCGTCACCTTGGCTTTTAAGGCGGCAAACGCGGCACCCGGGAGAACGGTCTGCGGCGTTCCGGCGTTCGCAGTCATCAGGCCATTGATTAGTGAGTTGGTCAGCGTGAAAGTGGCCGAAGCATTGCTTCCCACTACAGCCGCGGTCACGGTGAATTGTCCTAAAGTTTGGTTGGCGGTGAGAGCGGGAGCGGTGGCAATTCCGGTTGGGCCGGTTTGCGCCGTTGCCGTTTGGCCGCTTAGGAAAGAGGCGCCCGCGCCGTTCACCTGCTGGATGCTGAATGTCACGGTCGCACCAATCACGGCGACTGAGTTGGCGTCCAGCACCTTGGCTTGGAGCGCTGTGGAATATAGCGTTCCGGTGCCCGTCGATTGCGGTGTTCCGGCTAGAGCTGTAAGGCTGCCGGTGGTCGATGGCGGAATCAAGGCAAGACTATGGCGTCCGCCTGCCGTGATCGCCATCACCGAGGTCAATCCTGCTGGCGGGGCTCCCTGATTCTGGCTGGCATCGCCCCATTGCGCCACGGTTCCATCGCTCTTTAAGGCCAGACTGTGCTGCCCTCCGCCGGCGATTGCGGTTGCAATGGCTAGATTGGCGGGAGGAGCGCCCTGGCCCGATGCCGTGCTGCCCCATTGGACCACCGCCCCTGTATTCTTGAGAGCCAAGCTGTGAAACGATCCCGCCGAGATGGCGACAAAATTGGTAGCGCCTTGCGGAGCCGCGCCCTGATTGGCTGTCGTGTCGCCCCATTGCACCACCGTTCCGTCATTCTTTAGCGCAAGGCTGTGATAAAAACCGGCCGATACCGCGATCACGTTGCTCAAACCGGTCGGGGGGGAGCCTTGATTGTGAGTCGTGTCGCCCCATTGCACCACTGTCCCGTCCATCTTGAGGGCGAGACTATGCTGGCCTCCCGCCGAGATGGCGAGCACTGCATTCAGTCCTGCTGGAGGAGTGCCCTGGTTATGGAGCGTGTCGCCCCACTGAACGACAGTCCCGTCGCTCTTCAGCGCCAAGCTGTGCTGTCCGCCCGCAGACACTGCGATAGCGTTGTTCAAACCGGCGGGCGGCGCGCCCTGATTGCCGGAAGTGTCGCCCCACTGGGCAATCGTCGTGTCCGTCTTGAGAGCCAGCGTGTGATAGAGACCCGCTGAAACGCTTACAACGTTGTTCAAACCGGCAGGCGGCGCG
>JANXQZ010000536.1 GCA_025353235.1 Bryobacterales bacterium | reverse complement strand
AACTACATCTTCTCCACTCGAACGCTGCTGGACGAGTTGTATAAGGACGCAAAGAACGAGCACAGCTCGCATGATTTTGGCCGCGACATTCTGCCTAATTTGATTGGCAATGCGGACATGTATGCGTACGACTTTCAGACGAATCGGATTCCGGGAGATGCTCCGGGTGCGCCTGTCTACTGGCGGGATGTTGGGACGTTGGACGCTTACTTCGACGCCAGCATGGATCTGCGAGCGGTCTCGCCCATCCTCAACTTGTATAACCGGCAGTGGCCGCTGCGCACGGCTGGATACTCCGACGCGCCCGCAAAATTCATTTTCGATTTTGAGGGCAGGCGAGGAGAGGCGCTAGACTCAATCGTTTCGGGGGGGACGATTCTTTCGGGAGGCACGGTGCGCGGATCGGTGATTGGGCGCGGGGTGAGGGTGCATTCGAGCGCTTACATCGAGGATTCCATTATCTTTGACAATTGCGATATTGGGCGGCGTGCGAAGGTGCGGCGGGCGATTCTGGATAAGAACGTGCGGATTCCAGAGGACGCGACTATCGGGTACGATTTGGAGCGGGACCGGCAGTTTCATTATGTGACGGATAGCGGGATCGTGATTGTGGAAGGCCACCGGTCTACTGTCGATATTGCTAGCGTGGTTTTGTAAGGGCAGAGTTTAGAAGCCCAAGGCCGCCCCATACTCTTCCAAAGCGACGCGCACCAGCTGGCTGCGCGTGCGGACTCCTGTCTTCATGAAGAGCTGCTGGAGGGCCGACTTCACCGAAGCTTCGGAGATGTTCAGGTGTCCTCCAATTTCTTTATTGCTCGACCCCGCGAAGACGCCTTTCAACACCTCGCGTTCGCGCTCGCTCAACTGATTGCTGCGGGACTGGCGACCTTGGTTTTCTACCGCCTTGACCAGGCCTTGCACACAGCGCTGATCGATCCACGTTTCGCCCGCCATTACTTTATGGATGGCTTCGGTGAGGAGTTCCGGCGAACTGTGCTTGAGGAAAATGCCGCAGATTCCGAGACCGAGCGCACGGACATAATCGGCGTCGTTCATGCCTGCAGTGACAATGAAAATGCGGCTCTTATAGCCTGCTTCCCGCGCTCGCCGGATGAACTGCAGGCCGGTCTCTCTGTTGCCTAAATCGTAATCGAGCAACACTAGATCCACGTGACTGCGGCCTAGCGCGCCTAGTGCCTCCTGGGTGGACGAGCACTGTGCCACCACTCGAAAATCGGGTTCCGTTTCCAGCAGTCGGCTGAGCATTACACGAAAGAGTGCATGATCGTCGAGCAGCAACAGCTGAGTCTTCGCCATTTAGGTTCTGGCCGCCATGTCGAGCTCGTGGTCCGAGGCCATGGCCAACAATACGGCGAAGCAGCATCCCCGCGACTGCGGTTCATACTGAATATCGCCTTGAAATGCGCGGACGAAAGTTCGCGAGAGATACAGGCCCAGGCCGGATGCTTGCGCTCCAGGCTGGAAGGGTTCGAAGAGTTGCTCGGGATTGGAAACGCCGGGTCCGCTGTCGATGAATCGGACTTCGAAGGTATTTCCCTCGATGGAGGTTCGCACAATTAATTCCTTTCGGGTTTGCCCTTCCATGGCACGCTGGCTGTTCTTCGCGATGTTCAAAAATGCCTGCAAGAGGGCCTGCCGGTCAGCCCAAACACGCGGAGACAGTTCGGACACCTCCCACTCAATTGACATCTCGGATTCCTGGAAGGACGACTCGATCACGATCCGCAATTCTTCGAGCACCGAACGGATGTCGATGCTTTCCGCGACCGAGTGGGTAGTCTGGCGCAGTTCCAGCCCGGCCATTTTTTCGAGTCCAAGCACCAGGGTCCCGAGCGCGCTGAAGTCTTCGTTCCCTGCTAATTGCTGGTCGCGAGCAAGCTTGGTATGGACCACCGCTATGGCGCCGCACACGTTGCGAATCTCATGACACAACGCCGCAACCAAGACTTTGGATCCAGAGAGGATTTGCTGCAGATTAAACTCTGCGCGGTCGCGCAGCTCTTCCGATGCGTCGAATACAATTGCCGCGAGGCGCGGACCGGACATCGTCTGATAAGTGGAAAACCAAACGTGCGCCAGGAACACCTCGCCGTCTTGCCTACGGCCCCGGCACTCCATTTCGGTATGAAAAAGCGGGGCTTCTTTCGCAGACGTGGGTACAGTGGCTAGCGCGGGAAGAAAACGTGCGATGGCCTGTCCGGGAAGCTTTCCCCGCTCGACGCCGAACAGCCGGTGGGCGGCCTCATTGGCGAGCATCACGTCACGTTTAGCATCCAGCGTGAAAATTGTAGCCGGACTGCTCGATATCAAGAATTGAAGTTGCTCTTCCGTGCCGCGGCGAAGCTCGACCTCTCTTTCTATCTCTCGCAAATGATCGTTTTCCACCCGGCGAGTGCGAACGAACTCGAATCCATAAGCGCCTGCGCCGAAGAAAGCGGCGAAAGCCAGGATCAGACGCGAGATGCCTAGAGGCATGGTCCACGGGAAGGGATCGAATACCTCTCCCAATCCGGCGCACAGGGCAGCGACGGCGGCGACTTGCCAGCGCGGCAAGCAGCCGCCCACCATCAGCATCGGAAACAGGTACAGAAATTGGAAGGAAATATTCTCTTCGAAGTGCCAATCGACCAGCGCAATTACGGTGATCAAGAATCCGGCCCATAGCAGCACGCTGGTGCGGCTCCCTTGCAGGAGGCGAGAAATAAAGAGTGCTTGCATCCGGTCTCGTTTCAATGTATCGTTCCACAAGGACGCCCGCACCGGGTCCCGCTCTTCTATTGTTGAGGAAAAAACGAGCATTCCCCAACGCCTTGGCTGAAAGATATCGCCGAAAGATCCAGACGAATGATCGATGGTAGTCGCCGGACTCAGTCTATACACTGAGAGTTGAGTGTCGGCGGAAAAGCCAAATTACCGGCGGTGGCCAGGATTGCGGACAGCGCGAGCGTTGTTCATTGCGTTTGCGGCGGCGTGCTGTTCACGCGAAGTCGCTCTGGCTCAAAAGGTTTTTAGCTGGCCGGAAGTTCGAGAGCGCTTCGAGTCCACCAACCCCACGCTTCAGGCGGCGCGCATCGGCATCGACGAATCGAGAGCTCAGGAAATCACCGCGAATCTGCGCCCCAATCCAGACATTAGCGGCGCAATCGATCAGTTCGACGCTTTCTCCACCAACCCCTACCGCCCCTTCGCAAATATTGCGCCTGTGCTTTCGGGAACCTATCTTCACGAGCGTCGACATAAGCGCGAACTTCGGCTGGAGAGCGCCCAGCAAGCAACGGTGATTGCAACGTCGCAGTTGGCAGACCAGGAGAGAACGCTCCTGTTCACTCTGCGCAATGCATTCGTGCAAGCGCTGCAGCAGAAGGCGATCGTGGCTCTGGCTCAGGAAAACCTCGCCTATTACGACCAGGTGCTCAAAGTAAGCCGCGACCGCAGGCAGGCCGGTGACATCGCGCAAGTGGATCTTGATCGCCTGGAACTGCAACGCGTGCAATACGAAACGGATCTGCTGACCGCTACGGTGAACCTGCGGACCGCGAAGATCCAGCTTCTTGCTTTGCTGAACGACCGCACTCCCGTAGAGCAGTTCGATATCACGGGGCCGTACGATGCGCCCGATCAGGTTTCAACTTTGGAAGAAGTGCGGAGCATCGCACTCGACACGAGACCCGACCTGAGGGCCGCCGCGCAAGCTGTGGACAAGGCCAAGGCCGACAACCGACTAGCATGGGCCAACGGATCTACCGACCCGATCTTCGGCGCCGATGTGGGGCGGCCGGCTTCCCAGGCTTACTTTGGGGTGAACGTTACCATCCCCTTGAAGATTTTCGATCGCAACCAGGGCGAGAAAGCTCGAACCCAATTAGACATCAGCCGCAATCAACGCTTGCGGGATGCGACGCAAGCGCAGGTATTCAGCGACGTCGATTCGGCCTACGCGACCATAAACAGCAATCTGACGCTCCTGAAAACGTACAAGGCCAATTACCTGCAGAGGGCAGTGCGAGTGCGCGACACGATCTTGTTCTCCTACCAAAACGGCGGTGCGTCCCTGATCGATTTTCTTCAGGCACAGCAGGATTACCGGAGTATTCAGTTGAACTTTTTGAACCTGATTGGTTCTTATCTGACGGCAGCAAGCCAGTTGAATCTTGCAGCTGGGCGGGAGGTGATCCAGTGACTCGTAATATTCTCATTGCGGCGAGCTCATGTGTTCTCGCGTGTCTTGTCGTCGGTGGTTGCGGATCCGGTGCAGACGCGAAGGCCACATCCACGGCGCCTCCGCCCACCACCATCGAGCATGAAGGGAACGATGGCGGGATCAAAGTGGATCGGCCTGGCGAGTTTCCGCTCGTCACCGCTGCCGAGCGGGCGCACGCGCCCGACTTGAACGTTACAGGGTCGATTACTTCTGACGTTTCGCGGAATGTGCCGGTAATCTCGTTGTCTTCGGGCAGGGTCGTCGAAATTCGCGCACGTCTTGGAGATACCGTCACCAAGGGTCAACTTCTGATGCGGGTGCAGAGCGCGGATATTTCTCAAGCCTTCTCTGACTACAAACAAGCTGTGGTGGATGAACAACTGGCCAATACTCAACTGAGCCGATCCAAGCTTCTATATGACAAGGGTGCGATCGCTCAGAAAGATCTCCAGGTGGCTCAAAGTGTCGAGGACAAGGCCAAGGTCACCGTGGAGACTACGTCTGAACGGCTGCGCGTCTTGGGGGCCGATATGAGCCAGCCGAGCTCGCTGGTCAATATTTACGCTCCCATTTCAGGGGTGATCACAGAGCAGAACGTGACAGCCGCAGCCGGAGTGAAGACGCTGGACAACTCGCCAAATTTGTTTACAATCTCCGATATGTCGCACATCTGGATCCTATGCGATGTGTATGAGAACGACCTTCCCTTCATCCGGATGGGCGAGTATGCCGATATTCATCTGAATGCATATCCAAATCAAGTTCTCAAGGGTCGCGTGGCGAACATCGGCCAAACGCTGGATCCCGCAATCCGTACCGCCAAAGTTCGGCTGGAGCTGAAGAATCCCGGCATGCTTCGATTCGGCATGTTTGTAACCGCTACTTTCCACGGAGTTGAGGTGCATAAAAATGCCACGGTTCCCGCTTCGGCGGTGCTGCACTTGCACGATCGCGATTGGGTCTATGTGCCAATGAATGGCGGCAAGTTCCAGCGCGTTGAAGTGGTCAGTGGAGAGATGCTGCCCGGCAATATGCAGGAGATCTTGTCAGGCATCAAACCCGGCCAGCAAGTGGTGTCGCGGGCTCTCATTTTCCAGAACACGGCGGAACAGTGACGAGAGAGGAAATGCTGGCCCGCATCGAGGAGATCGGCATCATACCGGCCGTTCGCGTCTCCTCGGCGGACGATGCGCTGTTTGCCTCTCGAACACTCTTCAGCGCTGGAATTCCGATTGTAGAAATCACGATGACCACTCCGGGCGCCGCGGACGTTATCTCAGAGTTGCGAGGCACTAGCGATGACGTAATCGTCGGCGCGGGTACTGTTCTAGACCTGGACACAGCGCGGATTTGCCTGGATGCAGGGGCCGCGTTTCTGACCAGCACCGGACTCGATCCCGAGATTCTCGCTTTTGCCTTGAAGAACAATGTCGCCATGATTCCCGGCGCCCTGACACCAACCGAGGTAATGATGGCGCGGAAGGCTGGCGGCGATTTCATCAAAGTATTTCCCTGCTCGAGCGTCGGCGGAGCCCCCTACATTCGTGCCCTGAAGCGCCCGTTTCCGCACATTCGCCTAGTTGCTTCGGGCGGCGTGAATCAACAAACTGCCGGGGAATTCATTCATGCCGGAGCGAACGCGATCGGCGTTGGCCGGGAATTGCTTCCGTATGAAGCGATTCGCCAAAGGAACGAGAACTGGATTCGCGAGTTGGCGCGCCGGTTCCTGGGAACGGTTGAAAAGGCTCGTTCTGAGCGCCCTTCCCATGGGGCGATGCAATGATTCGGGCTCTGGTCGATTTCGCTCTCAACAATCGTTTTCTAATTGTGCTGGTTACGATTCTTCTGCTGATCTGGGGCGGAATTTCGTTCCATAACCTGCCCGTGGAAGCCTATCCAGACGTGGCCAACAACTACGTGCAGGTGATTACGCAATGGCCCGGACGAGCTGCAGAAGAAGTAGAGCAGCAGGTTACGACTCCGCTCGAGATCGCGATGAATGGCATTCCGCATCTGGAACATTTGCGATCAATTTCGATTTTCGGCCTTTCGAGCCTCAGCTTGATTTTCGACGATCAATCGCAAAACGACTGGAATCGTCAGAAGGTGCTCGAACGGCTCTCGCAAGTAAACTTGCCAACCGGCTTGCAGCCTCAGATTGGCTCGGACTACAGCCCTGTGGGCCAGATCTATTGGTACACGCTGACCAGCAAGAATCCCAACTACGACGTGATGGCGTTGAAGTCGCTCGAAGACTGGACTATCGTGAAGCAGTTCCGATCCGTTCCGAACGTGGTGGACGTGAGCAGTTTCGGAGGAACCACGCGCGAATATCAGGTGCGCGTCGATCCGAATAAGTTGATCTCTTACGGTCTCAATATCGGACAGGTAGAGCAGCAACTGACGAACAACAACGTAAACGCGGGCGGCAGCTTCCTCGAAGCCGGCATGCAGCAGATCAACGTCCGAGCGGTCGGCTTGATCGCCAATGTCAACGACATAGAAGAGACTGTGATTAAGACGCAGAACGGCACGCCGCTGCGCGTCAAAGACATCGCAACCGTCTCCCAAGGCCCTCGAATCCGGCTGGGCAAAATCGGCAAGGCCATCCATAGGGAAGAGGGTAAAGTCGTAGACAACGATGACGTGGTGGAAGGAATCGTACTCCTGCGGAAAGGCGCGGATTCCGATTCAACGCTGGTAGGAATTCACGACAAAGTAAAAGAGCTGAACGAGCACATTCTCCCGCCGGGAGTGAAGATCGTCCCGCATCTGGACCGCAGCAATCTACTCAGCTACACCACACACACGGTCCTGCACAATCTGACCGAGGGCATCGTTCTCGTGGCGGTGATCCTGTTCCTGTTTTTGGGAAATCTGCGCGGCGCATTCATCGTTGCGTTGACCATTCCTTTTTCCCTGCTGTTCGCGTCGATTTGCCTGGACCTGAACAAGATCCCCGCCAACCTCTTGTCTCTGGGCGCGCTCGATTTCGGAATGGTGGTGGAGGGCGCGGTGGTGATGGTGGAGAACATCATCCGCTATCTGGGACATCGCCGCGACGATGGCAAGTCCGGCGTAAATTCTATTCGCAAAGCCGCGCATGAAGTGCAGCGGCCAGTGTTTTATTCGATCGGCATCATCATTACGGCGTATATCCCAATCTTTACCCTGCAACGAGTGGAGGGTCGGCTTTTTAAGCCGATGGCGTGGACCGTTTCCTTCGCATTATTGGGCGCGCTGATGTTCGCGATGCTAGTGGCCCCGGTGCTCTGCAGCTTTATGTTCGGGAAACATGTTACCGAATGGCGTAACCCGGCGATGACTGCAATCAGCAATGGGTATGAGTGGCTGCTGCGGCGGGCGATCCGGTTTCGCTGGATGACAGTGGCGATTGCAGCAGCCGCTTTCTTCGGCTCCGTGTGGATGATGATGAGCGGCATTATCGGGTCCGAGTTCCTCCCGCATCTGGATGAGGGTGCCATCTGGGCGCGCGCGACGCTGGCCCCCAGCACGGGCCCATCCTCCGGGATCGCGGTGATGGATCGGGCCCGAGTGCTGATCGCGTCATTTCCAGAAGTGACGCAGGTGGTCTCTCAGGTGGGCCGGCCCGACGATGGAACCGACACCACGGGATTTTTCAATACCGAATACTTTATCGATCTGAAGCCGAAGGACCAATGGCGGCCGGTGTTCCGGCAGAACAAGGAAGAACTGGTGGCCGCGATGGATCGCGAACTGGAAAAGATCACAGGCGCGTTGTGGAATTTTTCGCAACCGATTGCGGACAACATGGAGGAAGCGGTTAGCGGCGTGAAAGGCCAATTGGCGATCAAGATCTACGGTGACGACCTGGCTACGCTCGAATCGAAGGGCAGCGAGATTGTGAACGTGATGCGGTCGATCAAAGGGATTGCCGATCTGGGGCTCTTTCGCGTCATCGGGCAGCCCAACCTTCAATTTACGGTGAACCGCAAGAAGGCGGCGCGCTACGGGCTCAATGTATCGGACGTGCAGGACACAATCGAGACGGCCGTGGGCGGCAAGGCCGTGAGCCAGGTTCTCGAGGGAGAGCAGCGTTATGATCTGGTAGTGCGTTACGAAGCACCTTACCGCACCACGAAGGAAGCAGTGCAGAATATTCGATTAGTGTCGTCGTCCGGTGAGCGCGTATCGCTCGAGCAAATCTGCGACGTGAAGGTTTTGGACGGCGCTTCGGAAATTTATCGAGAAGCCAATTCGCGCTACGTTGCCATTAAATACAGCGTCCAGGGTCGCGACTTAGGGAGCGCTGTGGAAGAGGCCATCGCTACCGTGACGAAGCAAGTGAAGCTGCCGGTGGGCTATAAGATCAATTGGGCGGGCGAGTACGAAAGCGCGAAACGTTCGCAGAAGCGTTTGGCGATCGTGGTTCCGATTACGCTGCTGGTGATCTGCATGATCCTGTTCGCCATGTTCGGATCGGTGAAATGGGTGTTGCTGATTATAGCCAACGTCGCCATGGCGCCGATTGGAGGTTTGCTCGCGCTGCTGATGACAGGCACGCACATCAGCGTCTCTTCCGGGGTTGGATTCCTCGCCCTTTTCGGAGTTTCGGTGCAGACCGGCGTCATCATGCTGGAGTACA
>JANXQZ010000517.1 GCA_025353235.1 Bryobacterales bacterium | reverse complement strand
AGGGAAAGGCGGACAAAGCACGACCCTATAAATCCGGCCCCGCCGGTAACCAAAATTTTCATGCCATCCCAGCCTAGCGTAGTATGAGAATCGAATCGATGCGCCTGCTCAGTTGGCTCCAGCGTATTTTCGCCGGTTTAGGTTTGTGCCTCGCAGTGGTCACACTGTTGCCAATCGACCGTCTCTGGTTGCAAGCCACGTCAGGGCCGTGGAACGATCCCAAAGGCGACATTCTGGTCGTGCTCGGCGGCGATTCCCTGCCAGACATGATCGGGCTTTCTTCCTATTGGCGAAGCGTGTACGCCGCGCGGATTTGGAGGGAAGGAGGATTTTCCCAAATCGTCGTGAGCGGCGGTCAGGCGGGAGTTGGCGCAGTAATCGCCGAACAGATGCGAGAATTTCTGGTCTTTCGCGGCGTGCCCGCTTCGGTTGTGCTGCTCGAGACGCAATCCAGAAGCACTCGCGAGAATGCTGTTTACGCGGCAAAATTGCTGTCGGGAATGCCAGGCAGGAAAGTCCTGCTCACTAGCGATTACCACATGTTCCGCGCATATCGGGCTTTCCGCAAAGCAGGCGTCCAAATAGAACCGCGACCGTTCCCGGACGCAGCCAAGCGGATCGAAGGCTGGAGGCATCGCTGGGACGTTTTCCTGGAACTTTCCACGGAAGGAGCCAAATCGATCTACTACTACGGACGCGGCTGGATTTGAGGGCTCACACTGCTTTAAGACGTTCAGCGGCAGCCAGGAGAGGCTCGGCGGCGAAGTTGAGCGCAACAGCTTGGCCGGATAGGAGCGGCAACACCACGGTGTAAGCCATGTGGAAGAAAAACGTCCCAATCGAATAAACGAGGATGCCCGCAAACAGGCAAAACGCAAGCCCGCGGAGTTCAGCTAACTGGGGATACTTAGCGGCTCTCCGGTAGATTCGATAACTCCTGCGAAAGGTCAGGACGATGATCGCCATGTAGCAGATGAATGCGGGTATCCCGCACTCGGACGAGATTTCCGTGTAGGAGTTGTGTGTTCCGAGCCAAGGTGCATGCTTGCCCTGTTTCTCGGCGTCGCCTGTGTACGCTACCGCGAACTGGCCGGTGCCGACGCCAAACACAGGATGAGTGATCGTAAATTCCAACCCTTTCCGCAGCAATTCCTCACGCTGTGTCGTGGAGCCTATCGCTGCCTCGTCTTCCGCAGTCATGGCCTCCGCAGGCGGAGGAGGCTCGAATATTAGAGAGAACCTGCGCAGGGCCGCAGAAGGAATCACGGCAAGTCCGAGCGCGAGAACGGGCACGGAGATCAATGCGAACTGCGCCTTTCGCTTGCTAGCGAAGAAGACAACCAAGAAGAGCACAATGGCCGACAACAGGCACCCGCGAGAGCCGGTTTTCAGCATGTAACTAACGCTGAGAAGAATGCCCGCCACGCCCGCTATTCCCTTGCCGATACCTCCTAGATAGAAGAGAAACAGAAAAGCGGTTACACCGAGCAACAACTGCAGCGCAAGCTCGTTCGAATTGGAGAGGAATAAGCTGTCGACAATCTGAAAGCGAGTTTCGTTAGCGTTCCCCGACGAACCGAACGTCATGCATGTAACTAGGACGATCACGGCGCAGAACACATTCATCAGCATGAGATTTCGGCAGCGCCGCATGGTGGTTGCGAAGCTAACTATGTAAAAGTAGTAAGCAAGCGACCTGAACAAATAAGACCAAATCATCCAAAGGCTGGCGGACCTCCAGACGCTAAAGGGCAGCCCCATCACCATCAAAAGCACCAGCGCGAGCCACCATACGCCTATGCGGTCTCGGAACCCCGCCAACGTGTTTCCGCCGATCAGCCAAACCGCTGGAACGAGAACGATGCAGACGGTGGAGAGGTACGCCTTTCCGCCCAGCAGCCGGAATGACCAATCATTCAAATAGCCGGAGAGGAGCAGAGCGCATAGCAGGAAATAGCCGGCTTTGGTCATCACGGACCGATCCACAGCAGGCTGCGAATCGGGAGTAATGACAGCGGCTCTAAATTCGTTGACCGCAGACGGGGTCATAACCAGTGGCGGACGGGGCTCGGCCACAAGTCGGGTCAGGTTATTAAACTTGCTCATTCAAGAAATACTGGAAGCACTCGCCCAGCTTCAATTTAGCATGCTAGGGCTCGTTTCCTTCTGCAAAGCGTGTGTCCGGTTCTCGCCGTGACGCTAATCCGCCCACTGCTTACGGATTGCGCAGCCTATGCGCCCCGACGTCGTGGTGCTGTGCCGGCACCCATCATGCGCGAGCGCCTCGCCGCGTTAAGCGCCCTTTACGAGGACAAGGGAGTGAGGGCGACCCTACTTTCCGTTAAGGAGCGCAGTTGGCCGATCGAGGCGCAAGACTCCCGCCTTGGCCTGATCCGGCAACTCGCTGTAGAGTTGCAGGAAGGCTGCATTCGTCCAGCCAAACCCTTCGACATTGGTGCGGTAACCGAACCCGATTGCCGAGCCTACGTCGGTGGCGCGCCGCACTACGTCATACTTTTCCACGATGGTTCCGCGCGCGAGAAAATCCTTCAGGACTAGGGAGAGAAACTCCTGCGTGATTCGATCGGCGGCGGAAACAAATCCATAGCGGCGCATGCCCTCCACCGCGATTATTTGAAGCGGAGCCCAAGCGAAGGGAGCGTCCCACTGGTTTCCGCTGTGGAACGTGCTCGTCTGCAAACCCCCAGGGCGCTCGAATTTGCTCAGATTTTTCATTACGAGCTCGGCTTGGTGGGCACTCGCGATTCCCGCCCAAAGCGGATAAAAAGTCGTCAGGAAGGGATAGTGGCGGAGCCTCTTGCTGCTGAAGTTGTAGTCATAGTACATGCCCGCCTGCTCGTCCCACATCAGCTTGTTAATTCGGTCCCTGCGCTGGTCAGCCCGCGCCTGCCATTTACCCGCCTCGAGTTTGTCTTCGAGAATCGTCATGATCTCGCCGGTCTGCTTCTCCATCAGGTAAAGAAGAGAATTGAGACAGACTGGATTGTAGTTGATGATATCTATGCTAAAGGGACCGAAGCGGTTGGATGGATCGAATCCCGACTCGCGCATAGAGCGGTCGCCTTTGTAGAAGAGATCTTTTAGCTCATTCTTACTTCGATCGTAATATTGGCTGACATCGTACTCTTCAATTTGGTGGGTTCGATAGTACTCTTTGATGAGATCGTAATGAGTGCGCCCATTCGCATCGCGCTCATCGGACAGAACCTCGGGGGCTGGTCCGGCACCTAGATCGAAGTAGCGCGACAGCCCGGTCTCGGGGGTGAGATGCGGAGCACTCGTCCAGAAGGCGTAGTACGACAGAATCTCCGGCATTGCGGCAGCCAGCCATTTCTTATCGTGCGTATGCTGGTAGACGGCCAGCAGCATTTGGGTGAGGAAAGGCGGCTGCGAACGAGACATGTAATAGGTCCGGTTTGCATTCAGAATTTTCCCGTAGTTCCTGATTTCATAAAGGAAGTTATCGGCCATGTCCTTCGCCAGATCCCATTCCCTATCCCGGACCAGCCCGGTTTGTATAAAATAGCTATCCCATCCGTACATCTCATTGAAGCGTCCGCCTGGCACGACGTAGGGATGAGGCAGATATAGGAGCCCAGGTTTGTCGATTGCCGCCAATTCCGCGGGGAGCCGCCTGATCGAAATCTTCGCGAAGGCCTGGGGAACCATTTCCGAACGAAGCGTCGTCCGAATCGCGTCTTCGTCTTCGCTCAGCGAGATATACACCGGCCACTGGCCGCTGCCATCCTCTTTGAATTTTGGATCGGCTGCGGCGGCGGCAAGCTGTGCGTGGGAGCGCGTTAACTTCGTCCAGGTCTGCTTGATGTAGACCTGGATCGATTCCAGTTGCGCCGGAGTGGCGCGCGCCAAAGCTCTGGCCGGAGCGGGAGCCTGAGCCTGTGCTGGAAACCCTGCAAATAGGCCCAAGGCCCAGCAGGCAAGGGATAGAAAGCCGCGACGGGGGTGCATGTATCTATTCGTAGCGCAATGCTTCGGTGGGATTCAACTGAGCCGCGCGATTCGCCGGCAAGATTCCGAAAACTACGCCCACGCCTGCCGAAACAAAAAACGCCACAATGATCGAGGTGATCGAGATTGGCACCTTAATCGCATCAGTGAAAAATGCGATGCTTAGCGGGATTAGCGTCCCAATCAAAATGCCGATGCTTCCCCCTCCAATGCTGATCACCACCGCCTCGGTGAGAAATTGCTGCAATACTGCCCGCCGGGACGCTCCCACTGCCATCCGGATGCCAATCTCCCGGGTCCGCTCGGTTACCGTCACCAGCATGATATTCATAATGCCGATGCCCGAAATAATTAGAGCAATCGCAGAAACCAGAATCAGCACTACGGTGAGTACCATAGCAATCTTCTGCGCCGCATCCAGGATGGCGGACAGATTCTCCACGCGGTAACGCGCTCCGGCCCGGTGGCGGCTCTCAAGCAGTTGCCTGATACTTTCGGTAAGCGGCTGAACATCGTCGGGATTGCGAGCTTGCAAATACAGCGGGTCGATCCTCTCTACGGGGGTGAAATACTTGATCACCGTGATGGGAATCAGGATGGTCTCGCTGGTCACTTCCGACTGGCCAAAGGTCTCGGTTTTCTCCTTGAACACGCCCACGATGTTGAATTGCAGGCCATGGATTTTGAGAACCTGACCAACGGATGCCGAGGCGCTGCCATAGATCCGGTTGGCGAGTTTCGGCGTCAGCATCGCCACATGTTGCCGGAGCGTGGTATCGCTTGCATCGATGAAGCGGCCCCCGACCAATCCAAGATTCCGCACCACGGGATAGAACTCATCGGAGCCGATCACGGAGATGTCTTGTTCTTTGCCGTTGATCATGATCCGGTCATAGTTCGTCATGATTCCGGAGGCGGCCACGATTCGAGAACCAAGCTGCTGCCGGATAGCGTCCACGTCCGACATCTTGATCAGGTCGGCATCCACCTTGGTAGCGGTGTTGGTTCCGGCCTCGTACTGGGCATAGATGAGATTAGACCCGATCCCGCGAATCTGATCGAGAATGTAGTCGCGGCTGGTGATTGAAATCGTGACTACCAGGATCACGGAGGCGTTCCCGATCACTAAGCCAAGGGCGGTGAGAAATGTCCGAATCTTGTTGGCGCTCAACGATTGAACGCTGAAGCGCAGAGCTTCGCCTAGAAACATGCTGGCAGGGTCATACTCCCGCCTTGGCCTGTTTCAGAAGCTTTCTGGCCTCTTCTCGCGGGGGATCGTCTGGACTGAGATTGCTTTGCAAATACCGCTGCAGCAGGGCTTTGGCCTGTTCCAAATTGCGATTTTGCTCAATGTAGGAGTGCGCCTTCGCAAACATCACCCTTGGGCTATTAGGGGCAATCTTTTCAGCCTGTTCAAATTCGGCGTCGCTCTCCTGAAATCGCCCGCGCTTACTTAAGTACTTGGCCAGATCCACGACTCGCCCAACTTGGCGCGGCGCTAAGGCGATGGCGCGCCTTAGTTGTTCCTCGGCTGTATCGAACTGCTTTTTTTTCTCAGCCAACTGGGCTTGAGCGAAATGGTACTCAGCCGGATTCAGGGCACCGATCTTCTTCGCTAAAGCATCGGCTTTGTCGAACCCGCCGCCTAAAAATCCCGGAGCCTGCAAGTAGTAATCGAAGAGATCGTTCAGGGCCTCTTCATTCTTAGGATCGAGTTCAACGGCCTTTTCGAAGTACTGTCTTGCCTTGGAGGCATTCGCGGGTGCCAGGAACGGGCTGGCCGTCTCCGCGCGGCGTCCATAGCAACGGCCCAGCCAGTGGATGTACTCGGAACTGGCTGGTTCCATCGTGCTTGCTTTCTGAAAAGCTTCGGTGGATTGTTTGTATTCCCCCAGCATGTAGTAATTCTTGCCAATCAATCCATAAGTGGGCGCATCGGGAGTGGGATCCATCAAGAGAAGCTGCAGAGATGCGCTGTATTCGGTGCGCTGGTAAAGTTGCCGCGCTCGCTTCCAGTCGCCGGCTGCGAACAAGGATGTCGCTAGCAAGAGCACTGCCATTACTCTGCCCACGTGACGTTCCCCGCAGATGGTCTCTCGCGCATTCAGCCTATTCAGATGCGGAGATCCTTGCAAACGATGCCGTCCCGCGTCGATTTTTAGGTACTATAACAGACACGTATGCCCACCAGACGATCTCTTTTTGCCCTCGGTTTCAGCGGGGCCGCACTGCTGCACGGTGCCGGTCAAGGCGGACGCCCCTCGGTCGAACCCGCTATCCCGGCCGATTCACCCATTGGCAGGCTCAAGAATCGCAAATCCGAAGCCAATCCGATCACAACCGATGAGCGCCAGGCGCGCGTCGATAAGGCGCAGCAGTTGATGCGGGAGAACAAGCTCGACGCCCTGGTGATGATCGGCGGGCCGACTCTCGAATATTTCAGCAATGTCCGGTGGTGGAACAGCGAGCGCCTGTTTGTCATGGTGATGCCGCAAAAAGGCGAACCTTTCTTCGTTTCGCCGGCGTTTGAGAAGGACCGCGCGCTCGAGCAGATCGCTCAGGGTCCGGCCGGCAAGTACCCTCATGTGTTCACCTGGCAAGAGGACGAAAGCGCGTACCAGACGGTCGCGTTCGGGCTGAAGGAGCGCGGGATCTCAACGGGTCGGCTGGGGCTGGAGGAGACAGTCAAGTTCGTATTTGCCGACGGGATTGGCAAGGCGGTGCCTGCGGCTACCGTATCAAGTGCCACGGCCGTCACCGCAGGCTGCCGGATGATCAAGAGCCAGCACGAACTCGATCTGATGAAGCTGGCGAATAGCGTGACCCTGCAGGCTTACGAAGCGGCTTGGAAGTCGCTGCGGGATGGGATGACGCAGAACGAGTTCGCGGGACTGGTCGCCGCCGCGCACGCGAAACTCGGATTCCCGGGCGGAGCCGGGGTGCAGGTAGGGGAGAATTCCGCTTTGCCCCATGGTTCGGCGCAACCCCAGGCGGTTCGGGAGGGCACGATTCTCTTGATCGACGGGGGATGTCAAGTGGAAGGCTACCACTCGGACATCAGCCGCACCTTCGTGCTCGGCAAGCCCACGGATAAAATGAAGAGTGTCTTCGATATTGTTCATCGGGCTCAGAGTGCGGCACTGGCGGCGGCTAAGCCGGGTGTCCCTTGTGACGCTGTTGATACAGCCGCACGCAAGGTGATCGTGGACGCGGGGTATGGTCCTGGATTCAAATACTTCACGCATCGGCTAGGCCATGGTATCGGACTGGAAGGCCACGAATGGCCATATTTGATGAAAAATAACACGCTGGTAAAGGACGGGAAGAGTCTGGCGCTGGCTCCAGGCATGACTTTCAGCGATGAGCCAGGCGTGTATATTCCAGGAGAGTTCGGCGTACGGCTGGAGGATGATATGCACATCACCGATCATGGGGCTGAGTTGTTCACTCCCCAGAGTTATTCGCTGGAGGATCCATTTCGTGTGGCATAAAGGTTGCAGTTGTATGCTAATATGCTTTTATGCGCACAACTGTGGAGCTTCCAGATCAACTCTTTCGGCTGGTTAAGAGCAAGGCTGCAAAAGAAGGGTTGCCCTTAAAGGCACTCTTCACGCGGGCGATTGAACGGGAAATGGAATCGGCAAAAACGGCTCCGAAAGTCCGTTTGCAATTTCCGTTAATCCACCGGGATGTTGATCCAGCGGCACTTTTGCCAGTTTTGAGTAAACAGCAAATGGGCGAATTACTGGACGCAGAAGAAGCGGATCGCCTGCATGCCATACCTCGCGGACGTTAATGTTTGGGTGAACGCAGTTTCGGGGGTGCAGCGAAGTTTCGACAAAGCCAACCAGTGGCTCGAGCAACGCACTGACGGCGAGGTGATGTTCTGCCATTTTACCATGCTCGCGCTCCTGAGGCTGTTGACCAACCTACATGCTATGCGGGGGTTCCCTTTGGATGCCCGGCAGGCTTGGGAAGTCTACGAAAGGTTGCGTGACGATCCCCGGACCGGGTTCCTCGAAGAGCCGGAAACGCTGGAAACGGAACTTGGGCGTCTGCTCCCAGCGCGGGCTTTGCGTGGTGCCGACTGGACCGATTATTACCTGGCAGCCTTTGCGCTGAGTAGCGGTTGCACCTTGGTCACGTTTGATCGGGGATTTGATCGCTTTACGGGACTAAAGCTCCACCTCCTTGCCTGAACATGACCTAGCTATTGGACAAGCCCTCGATTTGCAGCTATTTTCAGTTGTAGGGAATGTAGCAGATATAGCGTGTGTATCAAAAAGGAGGATCATCCATGACCACCACGATTGAAGAGATTCGCACGGTAAGTTCAACTGATCTGCCGATCTCGACTGCCGACCGGAAACAAATTGAACAACTCTACGAAGCCTTGCGAAAGGGCCCCGCGAAACTTCTCACCCCGAACGGCGAGGCCCACGTCTTGCCAGCATCGTTGCCCCTTTTTCTGGTCGAACTAATCGGCCTCTTGAACGAAGGCAAGAGCGTCTACCTTGTTCAGAATCAGGCCAAGCTAACCACCGTAGAGGCTTCGGCCATGCTCGGCGTTTCTCGTCAGTTTCTTGTAAGTGTATTAGAAAAAGGGGACATTCCGTACCACATGGTGGGAACACATCGCCGCATCTATGCTCAAGATGCGATGGTGTACAAGGCCAAACGGGACAACCGTAGACGCACCGCTCTCAATGCACTAGCCCAAGCCGAGGTCCCCGAGGGTGTTTACGACCGCACGTCTTTTCTTCCCGCCGTGGACGCGGATGCGGATTAGCAAGTACCGCGCCGTTCTGGATGCGTGCGTGGTGGCTCCGACGCCGGTTTCAGATACGCTGTTGAGACTGGCAGAGGAGCCGGTTCCTAGAACAGCATACCAAGCTGAATCCAGACTTGTTCATCTAAAAATTGGCGGAGCAGGCTCAACCCATGAATTGGACACTGCCGCGACTAATTTCGCCGCGCGTCCCGTCACTCAAACGATTGATCAAACCTAGTTCCATAAATTCTGCTTGCAATTTCGGAAACTTCGCCCCATACTTCCATAAGCAACTTATGGGAGAGAGCGCAGACCGTCAATCCGGTGTCTTGCCAGGGACCCTGGACATGTTAGTCCTCAAGGCACTTTCGGGAAAGGCCATGCACGGCTACGACGTTGCTGAATATATACTCTCCCGATCGGGCGACCTGGTGCGTGTCGAGGAGGGAGCGCTTTACCCTGCCCTGCACCGATTGGAACTGCGGGGGCTGCTCGAAAGCGAATGGGGAGTCTCGTCCAATAATCGACGCGCCAAATTTTATCGGTTGACCGTCGCAGGACAAAAACGCCTTGCCGCTGAGTCGTCGCAGTGGAGTTCCCTCAGCACTGCCATCGCACGCGTCATGGAGGCCTGAATTGCTCACCAACTTGCATCTGCGCTGGCGTTCCCTGTGGAAGCGAAGGCAACTTGATCGCGATCTTCAGGACGAAATTGAGTTCCACCTTGCCATGAAACAGGACGCCACGCGGCAATTCGGCAACCCGACCCTGATCAAGGAGAACCTGCGCGAAATGTGGACTTTTCATCTCTTGGAAACGCTCTGGCACGATCTGCGCTATGGAGCGCGAATGCTCTGGAGAAGTCCGGCATTCTCGGTGGTCGCGTTTCTCTCCTTGGCAATCGGGATCGGAGCCAACACCGCGATCTTCAGCCTCGTGGACGCCATTCTTCTTAGATCGCTTCCAGTCCGGGACCCCGGCAGCCTGCGCTTGGTCCTGTGGACTGGTGAGCCGTGCGTTCCGCTCACCAATGCGAGCGGGTATAGCCGAAAGAACGAAGCAGGCCAAATGGTCCACAGTTCGTTCTCCTACCCGATGTATCGGATGTTTGCCGAACAGGCCTCGCAGTTTTCCGATCTGGCCGGATTCGCGCGTTCGGAGGTGACTGTGGCGGCGGGCGAGAGCCACTATGCCAGCGCATTCTATGTCACGGGAAATATGTTTAGCACCCTGGGCGTGCCGCCTCTGGCTGGACGTGGAATCGCACCGAGTGACGATCGCGAAGGTGCGGCACCCGTTGCCGTCATCAGTTATGCGTACTGGGAACGCCATTTTGGCCTCGATCCGGCGGCGATCGACAGGCAAATCACGGTCAATGGCCGGGCGCTCAGAATCGTTGGCATTACTCCCCAATCCTTCCGGGGAATGGAGAACGCGGGCGGATTCGATCTGTGTCTGCCTCTCTCCCTGGTGTCCGCGTTCGGCCCGAAATTCTATGCCATTGAGAAGCCCACTTCCTGGTGGGTGCAAATCGTGGGCCGACTTCGGCCCGGCGCGGATGACCGCCAAGCCAAGGCATCGCTGGACGTGGTGATGCAGCGGGCCAGCGAGCCTTATTCCACGGCCCCGAAAAAAGGGGAACCCTGGCGAGCTGTAGTGGAATCGGGTGGCGCCGGCTTGCACCTTCTGCGAGCACAGGCGAGCCGACCGCTGTTGATCCTGGCCGGCGCGGTGGCACTTGTCCTTCTGATCGCTTGCGCGAATATCGCCAACCTGCTGCTGGCGCGTGGCACCGCCCGTCGCAGAGAAATCGCCGTCCGATTATCGATCGGAGCGAGCCGGTCCCGATTAATCGGACAGCTGCTCACGGAGAGTATTCTGCTGGCTGGACTTGGAGCTGGACTCGGGCTGCTTTTCGCAGGACCGATGGCGCGTGGCATCCTGGCGATGGCGGCGGGGAACCGTCCCATCTCGATCCAGGTTGGTCTGGACCACCGAACCCTCTTATTCACTCTGTTCGCTGGACTATTCACCGCGCTGCTGTTC
>JANXQZ010000506.1 GCA_025353235.1 Bryobacterales bacterium | reverse complement strand
GCCGCCGAGCGCGACTATATCCTAAGGAAGCTCGACGAAACGAAAGGCAACGTCACCAAGACAGCGGAGCTTCTCGGCCTGGAGCGCAGCAACCTCTATCGCAAAATGAAAACCCTGGGCATAGCCCCCTGAACCTCGGCATCGTAGGCTACAGAACGCTGTACTACAACATCCCGATCTTTGTACTACTATCCATGAGTTTCTTCGCGTGCAACGAATTTCTAAGCAGCCGCCTTGTTGAAACGCAGCACGGCTTGCCGGCAAGTGTAGGGCAGATTGTCAATCTGCAGCCGATTGTCAATCGGCTCCTGGAGTATGGACATTTTTGGCTCACGGCATGGCGCAAGTGGGGGTTTTCTCGGTGAGAGATATCAATCGAGGGAAGTAGGTAAGGCCGTCAGTAGTTTGTTGGGTTGTTGTAAATAAGGGAATCATCCGCGGATGTGACGGTTGAAGTAAGCTCCCTTGGAGTCGGCCAGGACGCATATCGCCGAACACTTGGATTCCCGTCAGAAGCAAAGCGCTATAGGCGGCCGGCAGTCGCGGCGAGAGCGGGCCAGGATGTCGAGGCGGTCCAGCGGCTGGCGCAACACGGTGCGGTTGCAGAAACTGACATCGCCCACAGCCAGGATGGTGCGCGACCCAAGACCGGCGCCATCGACAGATTGGCGGAGTTCCTTGAGCAAGTCAACACATCTGCGCGAAAGATTATGCTCCTTGACGGCTTCCCGATACGCCTCGATGTCGGCATCGGAGGCCCTTCTGCCGGGCTTCTTGATGGCCGGGACTTCCAGGAAACGCACGGGCAGCGAGCGCGGCGGGACATCGGAGTTGGAACGGTACAAGGGCACCAACAGCGAGAAATGCAGGAAGCGCAAACCCCACATGAGATTGAAGCGGAACTTAGGAGAAGGGATCGCGTTGATAGAACGCGGTGAGGATCTTGCGTCCAGTCTTACGGATGCGCGTGTCGTCCATTGCGACCATTCCAAACGGTTCTTGTCAGCTCCAAAAATGTCCAAACTCCAGGAGCCGATTAACAATCTGCCCCAAATTTGCTCGCAAACCGTCAAAGCAGCATCTACAAGAATCTAAGACTCGTCGTCGGACCTTAATTTCGCGAGCACCGACAGATCTTCCAGCGTCGTAGTATCGCCTTTTACCTCGTTCCCCGACGCCAACTCTCTCAGCAATCGTCGCATGATCTTCCCGCTACGAGTCTTGGGCAATGCATCCGAAAAACGAATCTCGTCCGGCTTCGCGATCGGCCCAATCTCCTTGGCCACCCACTGCCGCAACTGGTTCTTCACATCGTCGCTTGGCTCAATGCCCTGCTTCAACGTGACAAACGCCGCCACTGCCTGACCCTTAATCTCATCCGGCCTCCCGACCACGGCCGCCTCGGCCACCATCGGATTCG
>JANXQZ010000487.1 GCA_025353235.1 Bryobacterales bacterium | reverse complement strand
TCCACCTTGAGATCCGCGTCGATGCCCTTTCCCGAGAGTGTCAGAGTCTTGGCCAGTTTGCCCTTGAGGTAACCCTCGATCCTTAAGTCGCCCCAGGGATTCAGCGGCAGGTTGCTGAGATCCGCCTGGAACAGCGGGTGTTTCAGATTCGGGTAGGTCCCGCGATCCGGGTCAAGCTCCGAGTGCAGCTTGCCGTCCACATACAGTTTCAGGTGGTCACAGTTGGAGCAGATCGGAACCCGGCCAACGCCGCCCGCCTCCGATTTATCGCCGCTGGCCCAGAAGAATCCAGGCTCGATCACAACCTCTTCACTGGGATCGCATTGGGATCTATACACTCCCGCCGCAGGCTTAGCAATGCGAAAAATATCGCTCACGCCGTGGTAACAAATCCGGTCGCCCGATCCGAAGTTTCCGTGCGTGTTGTAGTCGAATGCGCACCAGCCGATGCCCCCAGCGTAACGATCGTCGCCAGCCAGTTGGTTATGCACTCTTGCATGCCGCCGTACATGTTCCGCGACTCGCTCCACGTTATCGAACCGCTTCGTCGAGAACATGTGGCCGCTGAATTCAGTGTTCAAGTAAAGCGGATGATTAGGCTGTTTGAGCGGGAACCCGAAATCGTTCATGGTGAACACGTCTTCTAGAAGTTCGGAATCGTAGAGGTAGCGAATGCCGCCGGTTTGCCTCGCATCGTCGAGCGCATGAGCCGATGCGTTCGTGCGGACATAGAAGTCGTGATTATCCTGCGATTCATTTATGCGGACCCCCCATAAGACGATCGAGGGATGATTCCAATCGCGCCGAATCATCTCGCCCACATTGCGTACGGCGACATCCTGCCAGGGTTTGTCGCCGATATGTTGCCAGCCCGGAATCTCTTCAAGCACCAGCAAGCCTAGCTCGTCACAGGCGTCGAGAAAGGCCGGGGATTGGGGGTAATGCGAGGTCCGCACGAGATTCAACTTCAACTCTTTTTTCAGAATTTCGGCGTCTCGACGCTGCACCCTGGCGGGCATCGCTCCGCCAACATACGGGTATGTCTGATGCCGATTGAGCCCGCGCAGTTTTACGTGGCTGCCGTTCAGCAGAAATCCCGCAGGCGTGAACTTTCCCTCGCGGAACCCGATCTTAGTGTCGAACTCGTCGTGCGCTCCATCCGCGTTTTTCAGTTGCGCGCGGACTTGATACAGGAACGGCTTGTTGAGATCCCAAAGCTGGATGGGTCCGAGTTGGCTGAGCGTTAGATCCTGGTACTCCGCGTCGGGATTTGAAACGGGAATGGTCTGGCTCTTGATGGTCTGGCTTCCATTCCGCAGTTCAACGGACAAGTTCGCCCCTGGCTTGGCCCCATTCAGATAGCAGCGAACCAGCAGCGAGCGGTCGTCGGCGAGAGGGCGGACGGGCTTGGCGTAGACGTTTTCTATGAAGGCGCGCGGCACCACTCGCAGACGCACATCGCGATAGATGCCACCGAAAGTGAGGTAGTCGATATTGCCGCCGAAGGGAGGGATGTCGGGCCGCTCTGTGGAATCAAGTTCCACTTCGATGGCGTTATCGCCGCCGAACTTGAGATGCTGTGTCAGTTCGAAACTGAAAGGCGTGTAACCACCCTTGTACTCGGCCATCGCATGTCCATTGATGGTGAACTTGGCCGCCGTCATGGCACCGTCGAAATCGATGAACACTCGCTTCTCTTGCCATGCCTGCGGAGCGCTGAATCGACGGCGGTAGATAGATAGGAATTCGTAAGAACGGTCGTCAAAGCTATGCCAAGGAAGGAGCGCGTTGGTGTGCGGGAGCGTGACGACGGCAACGTTCTGAGAACCCTTGCGGCTAAATTGCCACTTGTGATTTAGATCGTAGATGCGACGGTTGGGGTCAGCCTGCGGCTGTGACTGCAGCGCGCCTGCCATGGCTACCGCTCCCGCGCTCCCCAAGACGAACTTCCGGCGATTCATTCCTTCATTGTGAGTGCGGCTCATTTGTAAGTCTTAAGCTATCACGCCGAAGCGAGCGCCTCCCTTATCTTGCGCGAACCGGCTCCGTCGTATACCAGCGCTTCATCACCTGCATCGCTGGCTTGCCCCATGGCGTAAAGGAGCCTTCTTCAGGTCCGCCGTGTCCGTCGGTTCCTACCTTCCACCAGTACATTCCGTAGAACCAAGGTTTCCCGTAAAAGCCGCGAAAGATCGCTTCATAACAGCGAGCTTGATCCTGTTGCGCGACTTTGCGAGGTGTCTCGTCCCACGGCTGCCGATGAGGCGACTCATAGCTTGAGAAACCTGTCTCCGTCAACAGCACCGGCTTGTTGAACCGCCTTTGGACGGCCTCGACTTTCCTAACCAGAGCAGCGGTGGAGAGATCGTCGGGTAGAGGGTAGTAGTTGTTTAGGCCAATATAATCCAGAGCATCCCAGAACTGCAGATTTTCAAACTCCTGCCCTTGCGTGGCGCCGTACGTCAGCGGGCCGCGGTAAATCTCCCGCACCCGAGCAATGACTCTGCGCCACTCCTTCTCATCACTACTGAGTTTTACAAACTCCACTCCCACGCAGAATAGATCGGCCCGAATGCGGGTGGCTAACGCAGCCTGATGCTCGATGTAGGTTCGGTAGCCCGCGAACCATTTAGCGCGATCAGAGGGATGAGTAAATTCAAGGTCTCCAGGAAACCCGGTCCGCACCCAAACCTGCGGTTTCAAGAGTACTTTCATGCCGAGAGCATGCGCCGCAGTTGCAACCTGCTCGATCCCCTCGTCAGTCTCGAAGCCGCCCCCAAAACGGACGCTAGGAACGGATCGCGACGTAAAGGCGTACGGGACTAAAGCGATAGAATCTACTCCAAAAGCACCTAGCTTTTCGAGGAGCGGTCGAGCGCGCGAACCGGTATATCCGTCGGGGCCTTCCGCTGTAAAGTTCACGCCCCGCTGAAAGAATGGCTTGGCACCCCAGGCTGATAGCGAGGCGGCTAACAGCATCAGTACAGTTGTGGTGGGCGCGCTAAGAGGGCGAATCAGGCGCAACATTCGTCTGTGGCGGATGTTCGAGAATCTGAAGACGCTTCCTGAAATCCTCAAAACCTGTATCAACCTGCTCGGACCATGTCACCATCCTGACGGAGAAACGCGCTCCCGTTTGGAGCAGTCCAGCTTGCCGCTCAAGCCGCCTTGTCGGGTTAGTTAGGGTATCTCGGATCAGGCCCATTTCTCGCTGCAGACTCTCGCTTGTGTCGGTGATCAGCTTTAGCAGGCGTGCTTCTGATGCAGCCATTCGCTGATCTATTAATTCGAATCGCTGGTCGATGACATCGAATCTCAAATCCATCCGATCAAGCCGCTGATCAATGCCGTCGAATCTCGAGTCCATCCGATCAAGCCGCTGATTGATGCCGTCGAATCTCGAATCCATCCGATCAAGCCGCTGATCGACGCCGTCGAATCTCGAATCCATCCGATCAAGCCGCTGATCGACGCCGTCGAATCTCGAGTCCATCCGATCAAGCCGCTGATCGATGCCGTCGAGGCGAGTGTTAACCCGACCGAATTGCTCATCCAGATAAGCCTTAAGTTCTTGTTCCATGCCGCTATGCTTATCCTACGCCATCCCCGATCCTTCTGCTCACCGCTGAGTTTGGGAGACTTTCGAAGCTACTCTCCCTCCGAGTCAACGGGCTTGAAGCGACTCACTCACAATCTGCCGCGCCTCGCGCACGATACTCTCAAGATGCGAATGGCTGGTAAAGCTCTCCGCATAAAGCTTATATACATTTTCCGTGCCTGATGGTCGTGCTGCAAACCACCCGCTCGCCGTAGTTACCTTAAGCCCGCCGATCGGTTCGCCATTCGCGGGTGCTCTAGTGAGCCTGGCCGTAATCGGTTCCCCAGCTAACTCAGTGGCCTTCACGGCATCGGGAGAAAGTTTCGCCAGCGCCGCCTTCTGCGCGGGCGTAGCCGGGGCGTCGATGCGAATATAGTATGGCATCCCGAACTGCTGCGTGAGATCGGCGAAATGATCCCCTGGATCCTTCCCCGTTACAGCCGTCAACTCCGCCGCTAGCAGGTCCATGACGATCCCGTCTTTGTCTGTCGTCCATACCGAACCGTCGCGGCGGAGAAAACTTGCGCCCGCACTCTCTTCTCCTCCGAAACACATGCTTCCGTCAAACAGGCCGTTGGCGAAGTACTTAAAGCCGACCGGAACTTCCGCGAGTTTGCGATGAAGTGAACCCACAACCTTATCGATGAGGCTGCTGCTGCTGACAAGAGTCTTCCCTACGGCCGAGTTGAGAGGCCACTTGGGCCGGTGAGTTAGCAAGTAGCGAATCACAACGGCCAAGTAGTGGTTCGGATTCATCAAACCAGCCGCCGGAGTTACAATGCCGTGCCGGTCTGCATCGGGATCGTTCCCAAACGCCAGCTGAAAATCGTTCCGCAAGCTTACCAGCTTGGCCATCGCGTACGGACTTGAACAATCCATGCGAATCTTGCCGTCATGATCCACCGTCATGAACGAGAAAGTTGGATCCACCGCGGAATTCACCACGGTAAGATCGAGCCCGTACTTTTCGCGAATGGGTTCCCAATACTGGAGTGAGGCGCCACCGAGTGGATCCACTCCCATCTTCAGCCCGGCTGAGCGGACTGCATCCATATCGATCACGCTGCAAAGGTCGCCGACATAGGGCGAGATGAAGTCATGCAGGTGGGTGGTGGACGCCTTCAGAGCGGTCTTAAACGAGATGCGCCTGACTTCCCGGTTTCCCCCGCGAAGGAGTTCGTTGGCTCGATTCTGGATCCAACTCGTGACGTCCGACTCTGCAGGGCCTCCATTGGGCGGATTGTATTTGAAGCCTCCGTCCTTCGGCGGATTATGCGATGGAGTAATCACAATTCCGTCCGCACGCGAGTCTGTGTGCGCAGCGTTCCAAGTCAGGATCGAATAGGAAATGACCGGCGTGGGAGTGTAGCCGTCGTGCTCGGCGATCATTGTGTCTACGCCATTGGCAGCCAGCACTTCCAGGGCTGTCCTCTGCGCGGGTTCCGAGAGCGAGTGGGTATCCTTGCCCATGTAGATGGGTCCTCGGATACCACGCGCCTTACGAAATTCGCAGATGGCTTGGGTAATGGCGAGAATGTGGGCCTGATTGAAGCTACCCTCGCCCGAGGTGCCGCGATGGCCGCTGGTGCCAAAGCTGACGAGTTGCCGCGGATCGTCGAGATCGGGGAGGCGTTCGAGGTAGTCGCGCTCGAGTCTTGCGGGATCGATCAGGATGTCGGCGGGGGCTGGTTTGCCCGCCAGAGGAGAGATCGGCATGTCCTCTTATTATGTGGCTGGGTAAATGGATATGCACAGATGGAGGATTTTGATCAGCATCACGAATTCCTCTAATTTTTCAACAACTAGACGATAAGTTTACATGAAGGGCCGGAGGTTCTTCACAGGAGTTGAAATGAATGTCTCAGCCATCGGATCTAGCGCCGCCATCGGATCTAGCCAGCCGCCTCCTACGCCTCAACAGGCTTCGGACCGGCGGGAACTGATTAAAGCTACGAACATAGTAAACGCAAATCAAGCGCTGGGCTCGAACAGCGAACTGGTTTTCTTGATGGATAATGGCGGACACCGGGCGATCATGCGCGTGATCGATCGGGAGACGAAGGAAGTGATTATGCAGCTTCCGCCGGACTATGTGCTGAAGCTCGCGAAGGATTTAGTAGGCGCAATCTGACTTAGGCGGAAAAGCATTCTATTCCTTCAGCATCTTGATGGCTTTCACCAGGCTGCGATGCATCCGATTGAAAGAGTCGGCCAGCGCGGAGACTTCATCCTTACCCTTCACAGGCATCTCCGCCACATTCCAGAACATTCCAGGTTGCCTTTGTTGATCTCGTCGGCGGCGCGCGATCGCTGACGGATAGGCCTAACCACTGCGTCCAGCAGTCGCGTTTACTGTGTGCAACCGACATGGGCACGCTCACGATCTGCGCGCCGATAACCTCGTCCAATTTCCAACCGAACCCATTATCCCGGCCGTACTTCCGGACCATGGCTGGTGGTGCCGCTTCCGGAGTGCTGCACCCACTGGAATCGGCTTGGCAATGTAAAGAGAGCGCCCCGTAGGCGTATCGCGCTCCCCGACATACTCCGCCTTGATCTTGTTCGTTGCGGAAGATGTTGATCACATCGGCTTCCCGATCCGAGGCCCGATCTTGTAGATTTGTAGGTTCAGGGTCGCCTTTTTATAGGCATAATCGCCATATTTTTCGTGTAAATAGCTGAAGACCTAGGCAGCACGTCGCAGCCTGGCGTGCGCTACACGCAACCGTGAAGCGCCTGATAGAACGCGCCGCTCGCCCGAATCCGTGCAGGCGCTGCTCAAAGCGGGCGCGTCACGCCGTGGCATTCTTCTGCCATCGGGCTTTGCGGCGGTTGACGACCTGCTCGGGTGAGACGGCTGCATTCGCACGCGCGAAACATGTAAGATTGATCCGTTGGTAAGTAGCGAATGGCACGACGCAAAAAACATCGGAGTACAGCCGCAGGCAAAGAAATGGACTCATCCAATCAACCCACGGGGCCGATCCGGCCCGATCTGCCTAGCCCCGAAAAGCAAGATCAGAACCGTGAGGCAATGGCGCAGGAAGGCCGCAAGGCAGACGATCACCAAATAGAGCAATCTCAGCAGATGCGGCTGGACATGATGCGCTCCATCGTGACCGAGCCCCTGCTTTCGAAGGTGAGCAAGGCAACGCTCGGCGGCGATCCCATTCACAAGTTCGACGTGATCATCGCGCTAAACGAATTTTTCCAGAGCGGGATCGAGCGCGCGCTCGAATGGGTGGAGAAGCGGGCCCACGAATGGGGGGTCCGGTCCGCCACTGTTTCCCACTATGTGTTCGCGTGTCTAACTGCGCAACAGATCCTGGATCTGGCTGACGAAGCTCGCCAGTTGACGGCATTAAACGGGCGCGGAGGCAGTGTAGTTTATCGAATCTGGGAAGATACGGATATCAGCACCACGCTCACGCGATCCCTGACCACCGTGAAAGCGGACGCAGCTCAGCGCGCGTTTCAGGCCAGGGGAGAGGGAATCGTGTGGGCGGTGCTCGATTCAGGCATCCAAGGCGACCATCCCCATTTCAAGGGCAATCAGGCCCAGTTCGGGCCTTTCGATACTTTGTCGCTCATGTCGCCAATCGTTCACCTCGACTTTACGCCGGACGGTAGAGCAAACAAGGTTCCGCTCGCGCCAGACCCGCAAGGTATCAACACGCCTCAATCTGATGCGACGGCCACGATGGATCGCTTCGGACATGGCACCCACGTGGCCGGGATTATCGCAGGATATTGGGAAACGGCCAATCCCGATGGCGAAAAAGTGGTCGGCAAAGAGATGCGCAACGAGGTGACCAACGATCCCATTCCGCAGCGAGAATCCTTGCGGGTCATTTCCGGTGTGGCTCCCAAGGCCAACCTCGTGAGCTTGAAAGTAATTGCTGACGTCACTCGCTTCGACGATGCCAAGCAGACAGCCGGGCAGGGCAAGGTGAGCTGGGTCTTGATGGCCATCGATCAAGTTCAGAAATGGAATCAGAACGGCAAGCGCGTGCTGGTGCACGGCGTGAACATGAGCCTGGGATACGATTTTGATCCACGCTGGTTCGCCTGCGGGCAGAGCCCGATCTGCGTGGAAGTGAATCGATTGGTGCGTGGCGGTGTCGCTGTGGTGGTCTCGGCAGGCAACGGCGGCTACTCGTCCTTCATTGCAGCCATGGGCCAAGCGCAATCCAGGTACACCGATCTCAGTATCACGGATCCCGGAAACGCGGAGCTTGCCATCACCGTCGGCTCTACTCATCGGGAGATGCCGCACACCTACGGGGTCTCGTATTTCTCGTCCAGAGGACCTACCGGCGACGGGCGCTTGAAGCCCGATCTGCTCGCTCCCGGAGAGCGCATCATCTCCTGTGCGGCTGGGCTGGAAGCCAAGAAATACAGCACCAAAGATGACAAGGGCGATCCAGTCAGTCCCGTACTCTACTGCGAGCAGAGCGGCACCAGCATGGCCGCGCCGCACGTGTCGGGCGCCATCGCCGCCTTCCTGTCGGTGCGCCGCGAATACATCGGCGAACCCGAAAAGGTGAAGGAAGTCTTCGTGTCCACGGCCACCGACCTCAAGCGCGACCGCTATTTCCAGGGCACGGGGCTGGTCGACCTGATGCGCGCGATTCAATCCGTCTGAAGCAAAGGAGTACGTCATGGCTGACGAATTGGCTGGTTTTCCTTATTGCGAATTGGCCGTCAACAAAAGCGGGCTGGCTGTGGACGCCGGCGCGACG
>JANXQZ010000483.1 GCA_025353235.1 Bryobacterales bacterium | reverse complement strand
CGTTCGAATCCGATGTTGCTGAGGATGAAGCCGAGGACGGTTCCATCTTGAGGATCCTTGTATACCTTATCGATCTCGGCCGACACCAGCGTGTCCTTCGCTGTCTGTAGATAAGCAGGGTCCACCGGAGTTACGAAATGCTTGTAGCCTGGGGTGTCGTAGCGGACTTTGCCTAGCAGTTGGTCGCCGATGAAGAAGGACACATGCACGGGTCCGGTCTGTGCGAGGCAGCCTTCCCAGATGGTGAAGTCTGAGGTGAGCTTCAGGCCTTGCGTTTTCACGAGCAGGATTTTGACCGTGGGGCGCTTGCCGGTCCAACGCCAGGAGCCGCCTTCGAGCTTGTCGGAGATGTCTTTTACGAAGTGTTCCTTGGCGTCCTCATCGTTCATGTTCACCAGCATGCTGGCCCGATTTAGGGCTGGGCCTTCGATGGGATGGCGCTGCTCCGGAGGTGGATAGCTTTCAGGGGGATGCTCGCAGGCGCAGTTCGCGAGAATGAGCAGGAACAGGGCGTAGCGGATCAAGTATCTATGACAGCATAGGCGGAAAGGAAAGCATAGGCGGAAAGCATATTATAAAATAAGCTCAAATGAATCAAAGACGTTCCTTCCTCCGTTCGGCGGGCGCGATGCTCGGCGCAAGCTTCTGGGCCGACGAAGTCCTGGAAGCCCTTCCCCAAAAGACGAACACCAGCTCAAAGCCCTCCGACCTGAAAATCACGGATATGCGCATTGCCACCATCGCGCGCGCACCCATGACCGATCCCATCATCCGCATCGATACCAACCAGGGCATCTACGGGCTGGGCGAAGTGCGCGATGGGGCCAGCAAGACGTATGCCCTCATGCTCAAGAGCCGCATCATCGGCGAAAATCCTTGCAATATCGATAAGATTTTTCGCAAAATAAAACAATTCGGCGGACCGTCGCGACAAGCCGGCGGAGTCTGTGGAATTGAAATGGCGCTTTGGGATCTCGCTGGCAAAGCCTACGGCGTCCCTGTCTACCAGATGCTGGGCGGCAAATTTCGCGATCGCGTCCGGTGTTACGCAGACACCACCGAGTCCGACGATCCGAAGATTTACGGCCAGCGTTTGCGGGCGCGTCGCGACGAAGGCTTTACCTGGCTCAAGATGGATCTTGGGATCGACCTTGTAAAAGATAAGCCGGGCGCTCTTTCCTATCCAGCGGGTACGCCTCTGGGCGGTGGAGCGAATACCGAGCATATGTTTACCGGCATCGAACTCACGCAGAAGGGTGCCGAACTGATGGCAGAGTTCGTCGGCGCGGTCCGCGAAGCCGTGGGCATGGATATTCCGCTTTCTTGCGATCACTTCGGCCATATCGGCGTCAAGTCGTGCATCAAGCTCGGCCGCGCGCTAGAGAAGTACAACGTGGCCTGGCTCGAGGACATGGTGCCTTGGCAAAGGACCGACCTGCTCAAGGAGATAACGAACTCTATCGCCGTTCCCACCTGCACGGGAGAAGATATTTACCTCAAAGAAGGCTTTGTCGAACTGGCCCGGGCACACGCGGTGAACATCCTGCACCCCGATCTGGCAACGTCCGGCGGCATTCTCGAGACCAAGAAGATCGGCGACACTGTCCAGGAATACGGAATTCCCATGGCGATGCATTTTGCCGGCAGTCCCATCTCTTGCATGGCGAACGTTCACTGCGCGGCCGCGACCGAGAATTTTCTGGTGCTCGAGAATCATTCGGTGGACGTGCCGTGGTGGAGCGATTTGGTGGAAGGGGCGGAGAAGCCAATCGTGAACAAAGGCTTCATCCGAGTGCCGGAAGGGCCAGGGCTAGGAGTAACGCTTAATGAGGAGATGGTGAAGAAGCATCTCATGCCTGGGACTGGATTTTTCGATCCTACTCCCGAGTGGGACAAAGAGCGCTCGCATGATCGCTTGTGGAGTTAGCGCTCCTGACTTGATGTTCGCGTGCGGCATGCGGATCAGCGAGGTGTCACCGACCAATCCTTGATTCCGAAAACGATAAATCGAGGGTCTCCCGGGGCGGCCATGCGAGCCCCGTAACATTTGATATTCATCTCATTGCGTCCTGGCTGAAGCGTCAGGCCTCGCTCGTAGAAGTCTCCGTCTTGCACGGTTTCGAAGGCTTCTGGGGAATTTCCTTGAAAAGCCAGATCGAACTTCACCCTGGCTCTTTGCATCAGGAATGTATCGGACCGGTTCTCACCGTCGACGCGCGCGCTTCCGACTAACAGGCCCGGGGTCAAGAACGAGCCGGAATAGTATCCGCTGCCGCGCTAATCG
>JANXQZ010000447.1 GCA_025353235.1 Bryobacterales bacterium | reverse complement strand
AAGCGGATCCCGATCAGCCGGTGTCCGATGTTCGCCCCTTGAGCGCAATCGTCCAAGCGGAAACCGCCTCGCGTCGCGTGCAACTGGGTGTGCTGGGAGCATTTGGAGCCGTTGCGTTCCTGCTCGCCGCAGTTGGAATTCACGGCTTGCTTTCCTTCGCCGTTTCCAGCCGCACTCAGGAAATTGGAGTGCGCATGGCTCTGGGTGCGCAACGGAGTGACATCATCGGGATGACGCTTCGCGAGGGGTTCCAACTTGCCGGCATTGGAGTCTTGGCGGGAGGGGTGCTTGCATACGGGGCAGGCCGGCTGCTCGCATCCTTGCTCGCGGGTGTGAAGCCGAGCGATGCCGTTACATTCGCAGCAGCCGGGATTCTCGCGTTGTTGATGACCTTGGGAGGCAGCTTAATGCCTGCGCTGCGAGCGATTCGCGTTGATCCAACAACCGCGCTCCGCGCCGATTGATTCAAGAGAAGGATCGCTACGACGATCTCAGCGTTTCCAGTCTTGATATCCATTGATCGAAGTGGGGGCACTCCGAACGGATACGGACCAAGCCGATTTCCAAGATCGCTAGAATACCCAAGAGCGGCTTTTGGTAGCCGGGAACTATCGCTTCCATGCGCTTCGAGGGTGCAGAATCCGGCGAATCGTTGATCTCTTCAGGGTTTCCGAACTGTTGCCGGACGCCTTCGAATTGTCTCTTCAAATCAGGCCGTCCGATCCCTCGGCTCATCGCATCGCAATCGCTGAATAGCAGACTCTCGAATTCATACATCAACACGAAAGGAACGAAACGCTTGGGTTGGTCGATCTCCGCCGCCACCTCCTGGAAGAGTGCGGCTTGTACATGAGCCCCCTTATCAATGACCTTAACGCCAGCTGCTTCAGATCGCCCAGGCCAAGCACCAGTCCCCTGTTGTGGCAGACCGTATAGTCCACCATTGTGGTCGCAATGCAGCCTGCATCCTCTTTCAGATGGTTGATGATTTCCTTTTTAACTGTGGGCCACGGACGAATCCCACCGCGTTGCCGCCGAAAACGAGCGTTACCGATAATCCGCGCAGCAACCCCCTCATAGCCCCGGCTCAGCAAATACGCTGCAAGCACTTCGTTCACGAATGACTCTTCCGTTTGGCCTTCAACATAAGCAGACGTGACATTTTTAACCCTTTGCAGGTCTCCCGCCAAATTCGTTTTTTTTCCAAAGCTGGCCAAGGCTATAGTCCTGCCGCCAAGCGGCCAAAGGTCCCGGATCGAGCCGAGTGATCTGCGTTCCTCCATCTACCCGGTTCGCGACAAGGACATCATCAGGATCGAAATGATCCAGTAAAAGAGATGACTGGGTTGAAACGATGACTTGGGTCATCACGGATGCCAGTCGTATTAACGATGCCAGCATCTCAATCGCGTAAGGGTGTAAACCAAGCTCGGGCTCGTCCACCAGAATCACCGACGGTCGGTACTCGATGGGCCGGAAGAACACGGTAGCCAGAGCGATAAGTCGGAGTGTGCCGTCAGATAGCGATGAAGCATCAAAATATTGAGTCGAGCCCTTGTGTCGCCACCCTAGTTTGGCAATAATATAGTTGAAAACTCTTCAACGCCAATTGTATTCTATAATACGGCGTGACAGGCCGGTGGTTCAGTGCAGCTTATTGGGTTTCTTTTCGCGTGGTCGCTTCAGTGAGGCTTCTTTAGCGAGCAATCCAGGGAGTTGTCAACTATATTATTGCCCTAGTTTGATGTCATCAGCTCTTAGTCTAAGCGGCTTAAGATCGAAATCGTCGAAAAAAGGGGCCACGCGCTGAATGGCCCGTTGAATTAAGCTGTAGGAGTCCGGGTGGTGACCGCGCAAGAAGAAGAGGAAGGAGGCCAGGTTCGAGCCGTCGGGCCGGAGAAATGAATTGTCATCTACCTTGGCCGTTTTTCGCATTGGCGACGATGAGCTCGTATCGTTCAAATGATACAGTCTCCATCCGCCAGTTTCATGGACCCAGGTCCCGACGTTTCCGAGATTCGGATTGCTGATGCCCGCCTCTCGCCCTTGCTCTCGTGGTGAGAGGAGGTGGCGATCAAAGGGAGGGTATCGGGAATTATCCCGGCAATAAACTGTCTCTTCGGATGGGAAGAGACCGTCGTCGGCCGTAGAAGACAGCTCCAGTTCGTATCTGTTGATGCCACCCGCGAAGGAGATGTCGAACGAGATCTCCTTGGTACTTTTAGAGCCGAAATGCAGTAGTCTCTCTGCCCCGCCGAAAGCAGTTACGTAGTCTCTAAGGCGTCCCTCCCGCACATCGTGGAGAAAGGAGAAAACGCCAATGAAATTGGATTTTCCCGAGCCGTTTGCTCCAATCAAGATATTAATTGGGCGTAAGGGCAGCCGCTCGATTGCAGCGATGCTCTTGAATCCCTTGATCGTTATATAGTCGAGCGCATCGGAAGGCATGAAGCAGATTCAGCTATTTGCTCACAAGCTTGCTTTTCGCTAAAGGTCGAGCAAGAGCATTTGACAAGTTGTGAGTATTGATAGCTAGAACCTTGCGATAGTAGTCCTCAGCTTTAGGCTTATCGTTCGAGTACTCATACGCCTGCGCGATTAGGACCAAGATGAAAGGGTCGTGCACATCGGCCTTCTGCAATTCCATGATTGCGGTCGTCAACTCGCTCGAATACAACGCAACATAGCCCGCAAGGTAGGGATAAAATCGCGCTTGGTCCGGATTAGTTCCTCTATCCAAGATAGACTTTGCAAAAATTACGTACTTATGCGCCTCCTCGCGCAGCCCCCGCCGAACCAGCACGCGAGCTTGCGCATTGTAATACCGAAACTCCCACAAATCCTTTTCAGCGTCGGTAAGCTTGGGATTCTTGCGCGCCGTGTCGTAACCGATCTGGTACCATTTCGCGGCGGCATTCTGATCGAGGGCTTCAAGACAGATGCGCGCGAGTTCATTCGCCGTCTCGGCCGCAGCGGTGAAACTTTCCGCGGCTACCTGCTCAGTAAATAGGGGCTTTTCAAGCTTGGTCGCCTGTGCGCAGTCGTGCTCGAAGGCATACGACACGACCATTGTGCGACGCGCTTGCGTCAAATTTTCCGGCTTCGCGAGCTCAATGGCTCTTTCCAGATGATGGCGCGCGTCGGCGTACTGTCCCTTCAAGTCGAGAGCGATGCCTGCGGCGAGATGCGCATCGTAAAGATTCGGCGATGCTTTGAGAGCTTTGCGGTACAGAGCGATTGCCTCGTCCTGCTTGCCCTCAGCGTTCAGCGCCTTGCCTTCCTTCACAAGGTCCATCGGATCGGCCGCTAGCCCGCAAACGACAGAGCCAGCCAGCAGAATCGAGGCGAGCAAGCAGCGGTTCGTTAATCTAAGTAAGTTCATGAAGTCCGATACCATTTTACGTCGGGGCGGGTTGTCAGGATCTCCTCAAACAGAACTGCGAAAATAGGTCCATATGGAAATCATCAAAGTAATTGGACGAGAGATCCTCGATTCGCGCGGCAACCCTACGGTGGAAGCCGATGTTCATCTGGCTGACGGAAGCATCGGTCGAGCAGCAGTGCCCTCCGGCGCATCCACCGGCGAGCATGAAGCCGTCGAACTCCGCGATGGAGACAAGTCGCGTTATCTCGGCAAGGGCACGCTAAAGGCGGTAAAGAACATCAACGAAAAGATCGCGGCCGCAGTGGAGGGTTTGGAAGCCGAAGATCAATCCGCCGTGGATTACAAGATGATCGCGCTCGATGGCACGCACAACAAGGGCAACCTCGGCGCAAACGCGATTCTGGCTGTCTCCATGGCCACCGCCAGGGCCGCCGCGCAATCGCAGATGACCCCGCTCTACCGTTATCTCGGCGGAGTGAATGCCAACCTGCTCCCGGTGCCTCTGATGAACATCCTAAACGGCGGCGCGCATGCCGACAACTCGGTGGATCCGCAAGAGTTCATGGTGGTCCCGTATGGGGCTGAGACGTTTCGAGAGGCGCTCCGCATGGGTGCGGAAGTGTTCCATACCCTCAAAGGCGTTTTGAAAAAGCGCGGCTACTCGACGGCGGTGGGCGATGAGGGCGGGTTCGCGCCGAATCTGAAGTCCAACGACGAGGCGCTCGAAGTGGTGCTGGAGGCGATCACGAAAGCAGGCTACAAGGCGGGCGAACAAATTGGCATCGCGCTCGATCCAGCCGCCAGCGAATTCTACGATAAAGCAAGCGGCAAGTATGTCTTCAAGAAGTCAGACAAGAGCGAACGCTCCTCCGAGGAGATGGTGGCATTCTGGGCTGGATGGGTGCGGCAGTATCCGATCGTTTCTATTGAAGACGGCATGGCGGAAGACGATTGGGATGGCTGGAGAATGATGACGGAAGCGCTGGGTAAGCGCATCCAACTGGTGGGCGACGACCTTTTTGTTACGAACACGGCCCGGCTCTCCATCGGAATCAAGGAGCACATCGCCAATTCGATTCTGATCAAGGTGAATCAGATTGGGACCCTGACCGAGACGCTGGAGGCCATGCAGATGGCGGCGAATGCGGGTTATACGAGCATCGCTTCCCATCGCTCGGGCGAGACCGAGGATTCCTTTATTGCCGATCTCGCGGTAGCCACGCGAGCGGGACAGATCAAAACCGGTTCGGCCAGCCGCACCGATCGCATCGTGAAGTACAACCAGCTTCTGCGCATCGAAGAAGAACTGGGCACGGGCGCAAAATTCGCGGGAAGAATGGCGTTCCATCAATAATGCGCGCCAAGAAACCTTTGGTCTTAACGATTCTCGACGGCTGGGGCTTCTCCCCGGCTGTGGAGGGCAATGCCATTGCGGCGGCACGCAAGCCGAACTACGACATGCTGCTGCGGGAACATTCGAACACGCTGGTTCATACGTCCGGACATTTTGTCGGGCTGCCGGACGGGCAGATGGGAAATAGCGAAGTGGGCCATCTGAATATCGGGGCGGGCCGAGTGGTTCACATGGACGTGACCCGCCTCGACCTGATGATTGCATCGGGCGATTTCTTTCAGAACCCGGTGCTGCTCGCGAGCATGAAGCACGCTCGAACGCATCGGCTGCATTTGATGGGCCTGTGCAGCGACGGGGGAGTCCATTCGCTGCTCACGCATTTGTACGCTCTTGCGAAAATGGCGAAACAGGAAGGCGTTTCCGAGGTGTTCATCCACTGCTTTATGGATGGGCGCGATACGCCGCCTGAAAGCGGAGCGGGTTTTCTCGAGCAGATCCAGCGGGAGTGCCAGAAAATTGGGCTGGGCAAGATTGCGTCGCTGGCAGGCCGGTATCATTCGATGGATCGCGATAAGCGCTGGGACCGCATCGAACGGGGCTTTGGCGCAATGGTGCTGGGCAATGGCGAGAAGGCGATGGACCCGGTGGCGGCTGCGAAGAAGTCCTATGAGTTGGGGATCACGGACGAGTTTATCGAACCGGTGACGATTATCGACGGGCGCAACGAGCCGGTTGGGTTGATCCGGGACGACGATGCTTGCATCTTCTTCAACTATCGAGCCGACCGCGGGCGTGAGATGACCATGGCTTTGATGGACGCTACGCTTGAGAAACCTTCGCGATCGCTGGTCCCAAAAAATCTTCACTTCACGACGCTGACGCAATACGACAAGACTTTTGTAGTCCCCTTCGTGCTGCCGCGCGAGCATCCGAACAATATTCTGGCCGACGTGATGGCGCAGTTGCAATGGAAGAATCTGCGGGTGGCCGAGACGGAGAAGTACGCCCATGTCACGTACTTCTTCAATGGTGGGAATGAGAAGCCCTATGGAGGGGAAGAGCGCGAAATGGTGGCGTCCCCGAAAGTGGCCACTTACGATTTGAAACCCGAGATGAGCGCGGCGGGGGTGAAGGATGTAGTGGTGAAGGCGATCGAGAAGGGCGGACTCGACGTGATCGTGATGAACTTCGCCAACGCGGATATGGTGGGCCATTCCGGGAAGATGGCGCCCACGGTGCTAGCCGTGGAGGCAGTGGACGCGTGCCTAGGCGACGTTTACGCTGCGTTGACGAGAAACGGCGGATCGTGGATCATCACCGCCGATCATGGGAACGCGGAGACGATGATCGATCCGATTACGAAGGGACCGCACACTTACCATACGTTGAATCCAGTTCCGTTCATATTGGTGGATGAGGATAATGCTCCGCTGCGGCAGGGCGGGGCTTTGCAGGATATTTCCCCCACCATCCTCGGATGTTTGGGTGAGCAGCAGCCTAAGGAAATGGCGGGACGCGATTTGCGACAGGCTAAAAACGTAGTGTGAAGTGGATGTCAATCTGGGACGCATACGGTTCAATTACGCGCTGACTGTATTCATTTCCATAGGGCTGTGCCAAAGCACCATTCAGGCACAAGGGTCGTCCCCTGAGTCATCCAGAATTCGTACGGTCGGGCGATACGCGTGCGAAGCTTACGGGTATTCTGTACGCGTTCCGAATAACCTCGTTGCCTACCGTGACCCGGCTCCAGCGCCGCAACATGGCATTCAGGTTCACAGCACAGAGGGTGTGGTTTGGACTAACGGCGAATTCGACGCTCAACTGCTCGGGTCGACCGAGGCCTCAGCAGCAAATACCGCACAGCAGTTGGCGGAACTATATGATCTTCGCCGCGCAAGCAGCGGTTTAACGAAGCTAGACGGGTTAGATGCACTTGATGTAGTCTTGCAAAGCGATAAGGGTAGCGGTCAATTTGCTTACGCGCGGTTCATACTTGCTTATCGCCCAATTAAATCCGGAATTGGCATAGTGTACACAATAGGAGTGCGGGAACATTTACGGACCAAAAAGGCTGACGCCATCTTTTTAGCGATCGTAAAATCATTCCGCTTAGTGTCAATGAGTGAATCGCGGCTTGGGATCAAAGAGCCAGAAGGCCACTGATGCATAAGTTTCTAGCAACAACGGTCCTGCTCGTTGGAGTTAGCGGCTTATGGGTCAGACTGAGGCCAGCTATTTCGTCACAGTTAGCGAAATGAGAATAGCCCCCTCCCCCACAACGGTGCCCTTAGCATGAAGAGGATTTGTAAGGATTTGTATTTCGCAACGTCGAATGCCACTTGGCGAAATTCGAGCGATCACGTCATCCGTGTCGAAGCCGAGATCTTGCTCTCAACCGGGCCGGGCAGCGTGCGATTCCATTTCTGCAGTTTGTGTATGAGTGAGTCAGCACGACATAGTACGGAGTTCGTAACAGAGGGAATAGACATCAGTCACTAGTCATTGCGCCGTCCACCCACGCACCGCAACTTAGCTTAACCACTCCGCCGCGAGCTTCGCCGCATCCCCGCCCAAATCCACCTTCTCCGTGCGATTCTCCTGGCCGTCCCGCATAAACACCCCCACTACCCCCTCCCCAGTCGGACGCAATTCCAGCTTCCGCTCCCGAGCCTCCAGCCGCAGCGTAGTCCCCAGCCAAGCTATGTGAATCTTCATTCGCTGACCATGCCCAATCCGAATCGACTCATCCAGAAGCCCCGCCGTAAACGGACCCGTCCGCAACGCCTCCGCGAAGGGTGCCGCCGCCTGCGCTTGCACCCGCTCAGCCTCCCGCCGAGTGCGATCCTCCTTATCCCGTTGCGCCGACTCGTCCTGCGACTCCAGGCTCTTTAGATTATCTTCCAGGCTGTCCAAAAAACTCATGCTTTACCCAGTTTCCCATCACGTGGCAGACGGCTTCGGAATCAGACCCAGATCGTTCAGCCCGTTCAGCATGAACTGAATCGCGATCGCGGTCAATAGTAGCCCCATCATCCGCATGAGTATCCGGATTCCCGTTTCGCCCAGCACCTTTCTTACCCGGTCCGCGCCGGCCAAGACCCAGAAGGAGCAGAACGCCGTCACCGCAATCGCGCCGAATACCACTGCCGAGTGCCACCAGATCAGCGACTGCCCCATCAGCACCATCACCGTCGAAATCGCTCCCGGTCCCGCGAGCATCGGAATGCCGAGCGGGATCACACCCACGTCGTCCTTCTCCACGCCTTCCTGTGTTTCAGCAGGCACTTCCTGCGTCTGGGATCGCTTCGCTTGCAGCATGTCCAGGCCGATCAGCAGCAAGATGAGTCCGCCCGCGATGCGAAAGGCCGGCATCGTAATGCCGAACATCTTGAAAATCAGACTGCCAGCCAGTGCGAAGGCGCTTAAAACGAGGAAGCAGGTAATTGCAGCCCGGCGCGCCAGACGGCGGCGATCGCACCGATTCTCATCGGCGGTCATTACCAGAAAAGCGGGAATGGCGGCAAACGGATCCACCAGAAAGAAGATGGATGTGAACGCCACGAAGGAGAACTGCAGCACCGAACTGAACCAGTGATTCACGCGATGCTTCAGGTTAGCAGTCAGCAGGCGCCCCGGAGGTATAGTGAGTCTTCGTCATGAAAATCGTTTCAAAGGCGCCCTGCCGCGTCGATCTAGCGGGCGGCACGCTCGACATCTGGCCGCTGTATCTCAATCATGCCGGAGCTGTGACCGTGAATTTCGCGGTGAATCGATATACTACGTGCACGCTGGAAACCGGGGATGCACCGAACATCTCGCTCCACTCGCGCGATCTCAACCTGCGCGACGCTTACGCCACTTTGGACGATCTCCGCAAAGCTTCGAAGATGAAGCTTCCGCTGCTGGCCTACGTGCTGCGTTTCTTCGGTGCGCCATCGGGGCTCGCCATGGAGACCGATTCCGAAGCGCCCGCCGGTGCGGGAATTTCAGGCTCGTCGGCACTGATCATCGCCATCTCCAGCGCGCTGAATCGTCTGAACCGCACCGGCTACAACGTCGAAAAACTTCGCGAAATCGCGCAAAATATCGAGGCGCAAATCATCCGGGTCCCCACCGGTTGCCAGGACTATTATCCGGCGATGTACGGCGGCGTGAGTGCGATTGAACTCGGGCCGGCGGGCATTCGGCGGTCGGCCATTCCGGTTGATTTGGCTGACTTTAACGAGCGCATCGTGCTGGCGTACACGGGCGAGCCTCGCAACTCGGGAATCAATAACTGGGAGGTGACTAAAACCTATATCGATGGCGACCCGAAAGTGCATCGCAACTTCGAACACATTGCGGCCATTGCGATTGGGATGCGCGCCGCCGTGGAAAGCCGAGATTGGGCGGAAGCAGGACGCCTCCTTCGAGAGGAATGGTCGAACCGACGCAAGAACGCTCCCGGCATCACTACTCCTCTGATTGACGAACTTGTGAGGGTGACGCGCAGGGCGGGGGCCTTGGGCGCGAAAGTCTGCGGCGCGGGTGGCGGCGGTTGCGTGTTCTTCCTGGTGGAGCGGGGCGCGCGGGAAAAGGTCAGCAGCGTGATTGAGCGCACGGGGGCCACGGTGCTTCCCGTACAGGTTGCGCCCAGGGGCGTCCAAGTGAAGGTCCTTCGCCCGTAAGCTCGCCGTAGTACCCTGACTGAAGCCTGGATTACTATTGGTCACGCGGATTCTTGCCGATGTGTGCTATGTATAAAACATGACGCCATCCCGCGGGCGTTCGGTATAAATCTCAAAAATGATCCAATTTAAAAGCGCTCTGTTTTGTGCCCTCATGATGACTGCGTCCTGGACCGCTCAGGCGCAGGTTACCTTTAATCCCATTCCCTCGCGGATCGTTGGACAGCCGATTCTTCAGCAGCAGGGGCCGATAACTGCGGCCGCTCCGAATCTGGTGGAAGGTAGGGAGTTTTATAGCCCTCAGTCCGTGGTTGTCGACACCTCGTCCACGCCTGCGATCCTCTACGTCGCAGATACGAATAACAATCGCGTTCTAGCATGGCGGAACGCGAGCGCGTTCACCAAGGGCGATTTCGCCGACAAGGTGATCGGTCAGCGAGACTTCTATACCGTTACATCGAAAGGTCCGGGAACCGATCTTAGTACTGGATTGTCAGCCCCGGTCGCGCTCGCGGTGGATAAGTCTGGCAATCTTTATGTTACCGATGCTGGAAATAATCGGATTGTCCGCTATCCCGCTCCTTTTAGCCAGACCGGCGATCTGCTAGCCATCGATCTGATCATAGGCCAGAAGGACTTTGCGGGCAGGACCGGCAACGAGGGTCTGGCTAACGCAAGCGAGAAGACGATTTTAATCTTCAGCGGCAGCACCTTGTTTCGAGCCGGACTGGCTTTCGATCCGCAGGGAAATCTCTGGACTTCGGACCCAGGAAATAACCGAGTTCTCCGGTATGGAGCCAGCCTCCTCACGCCCGGGAGTTTCGAGCCCTCGGCGGACGTGGTGTTAGGTCAGATTGATTTCAGCACTCGAACGCTGCCCCCAAATTCAACGCGGGATTCCAAGACGTTTCTGCCGTCGCCATCGGGTATTGCATTCGATCCGCAGGGTCGTTTGTACGTGGCCGACGCAGCCTTGCGGGTGTTGGTGTTCACACCGCCGTTCGCAACGGGAAAAGCCGCTACCCGAATTATGGGTGTGATTATTCCTACCGCGGATCAGCCCAACCCCCCAACCATCAGCGAAAGCACGCTTGGCAATCTGGCCCTGCAGGCTCCTCCCGAAGGGGTGTTCTTCGTCGGCAATAATCCTTTCGTCGTTGATCGCGGGAATGCGCGAATTCTGAAATACGATCCGTTTGATCAGTGGCCGGCGGAAACACCGGCCGCATTCTCGCCGAAGGCCATTGCAGTATTCGGCCAGAACGACTTTGTTTCGAACAAGTCGAATCAGGGTCTTCCTCAACCCAACGAATCCACTTTGAGCGGACCGGTGGGAGCGCACTCTTCTATCGAGGCGAGCGGGGTGGTTGCTGCGGCGTTTGCGGGCAACGATCTCTATGTAGTGGACTCAGGCAATAACCGGATCATGGTTTTTCCGCAGCAATCCGGCGGCAATTTCAAGTCTGCCACGCGGCTGCTCGGGCAGGTCGACTTCAAGTACAACTCGGTGAATCTAATCGAGGGACGGGAGTTTTTCTTCCAAACCGTGGGCGGGTCCGTAGCCATCGACCCCAACAGCAATCACATGTACGTCTCCGACCCGGGAAACAATCGGGTGCTTGGGTTTGCCGATTATCGCAAGGTCTCGCCTGGAGCCAAAGCTGACTTGGTGATTGGCCAGCCTGATTTTTACACGGCGATTATTAACTATCCCACCAACAACGTAAATCTCGTCACGGAATCGACCCTGTCCACCCCCCAGGGCGTGGCGGTCGATGCGGACGGAAACCTCTGGGTAGCCGATTCCGGCAACGGACGCGTGCTGCGTTTCGCTAAGCCGTTCGACCAGCCGGCAGGGACTGGAGGGCGCGCCAACCTGGTCTTGGGGCAGTCCAGCTTCTTCACGAAGATCCAGGATGCAAGCTCCCAAACCATGAGATCGCCCTTCGGCATTGCTTTTACGTTCACAGGCCAGGTGCTGGTGTCCGACAGCGGGTTTAATCGCATTCTTTTCTTCAAGAAACCTGCCACCGGGGATTTCACCAACGGCCAAAGCGCCGCCAGCGTGATTGGGCAGCGAGACTTTTCGACACTGAGCGAGAACACGCTCAACACTCCGCGCTCAATTGCGGTGGATCCCGATGACCGGCTCTATGTGGCCGATAGCGGCAACAATCGGATCGCAGTTTACCGCAACGTACCCTCGGCGGGGAACGACCCGCAGGCGAGTTTCTCGTTGACAGGGCTCAACGCTCCGGTCGGAGTGGCGGTCAACATCCAAACCGGCGAGGTCTGGGTGAGCGACACTGGCACCAACCATGTGTACCGCTATCCTAAATTCGATACTCTCGTATTGACCCCGACAGCAAACGTCACGATTGGATCGGGCGGTCCGCTCGGGATTGCGCTGGACCCGTTTGGAAGCCCCGTTGTTGCGGAGAGCTTCAATCGAGTGGCGTTCTATTATCCGGCTATCGATTTCACCAGCTCGGCAGGCGGAATCGCGGGTCGTTTTTCCGGCAATGGCGCAAATTACTTTCAGAGATTCGCTCCCAGCATGATTGCCAGCATCTTCGCTTTTCAGTCGACCCATTTCGGGGTGGATACCGCAGTGGCAACGTCTACGCCCTTGCCGACGTTCTTGGGGGATGTCCAGGTGCTTGTAAACGGAACAGTGGCGCCTCTCTACTACGTTTCGCCCGCACAGATCAATTTTCAGGTTCCATCGAACGCCCCCGTCGGGAGCGCGGTGGAGTTTCAGGTGGTGAAGGCCTCGACGGGGCAAATCCTCGCGAGCGGTTTGTTTGCTATTCAGGCCGCTTCGCCCGGTCTGTTCACGGCCGACGCGTCGGGCTCGGGTCAGCTGCTTGCGATCAACGCAGCCGATGGATCCATCAATAGCGCGACGCATCCTGCAAAAGGCGGAACGTTCATCTCGCTTTTCGGAACGGGAGCCGGCGTGATTCAGGGGGCACCCCCAGATGGGACGCCATCTCCGAATCAGCCCGTATCAACCGACTCGTTGCCGGATGTGTACATCAACGGCGTACATCTCGATCCCGCCGACGTCACGTACTCCGGCTTGGCGCCCGGCTTCATTGGTTTGTGGCAGATCAACGCAAAGGTGCCGACCACCGTGCCCACTCCAGCGGTGCCGGTATCTGTAGTTATAGTTTATAAAGGCTTGATCAGCCGG
>JANXQZ010000404.1 GCA_025353235.1 Bryobacterales bacterium | reverse complement strand
GCGTTCCTTCTCCGCCGCGAGGAAGGCAGGATCGGTGTACCACTGCGAAGGGATTGTGTGCGCGTGCGCCAGGTCGGTGTGCATGTTGAGAAGCTTCTAAAACTATAAGCGACCCTCCTCATTCGTTTAGGCCCAGCCAAGCACCCGGTAAGCGAAGAGCCCTATATCCCGCATCGGCGGTTGGCCGAAGAGACGGCTGTATTCGCGATTGAATTGGCTGGGACTTTCGTATCCTACCTCAAAGGCCGCACTTGCCGCGTCCAGCAGGTCCATGAGGCGGCAGCATGCACTGAGGATTCAACCGTGACTTCACCGGTCGCCATGGCTGGAGCGTCGGAGGGCGCTCCAAATCATCGGCGTCTCTTCGCGGCTGAGAAGTTCCCGAACGACGGGCATGTCGAGTCGGCAAATCGAGCGACGTCAGCAAGTATCGCGACTCACCGTAGATGAAAGTGGTTCGTCCAATGTCTAACCGCTTTCGCCCCTGGGCGATCACTGTCACGCCAGGCTCGTAGGTCGCCGAGCACGGAGCTGTCGGGGCGGTCCGCCAGTGGAGCGTCACGCCGGGACTTTCCGTTGCCCGATTCCAAAGAGGGGTGCTCTATCGTTTAGAATAGCCGCTGGACCTGAAGTGCGGCAGGTGCTTTGTCACCAGCGAGAGGAATAGGCAATAGATGGGAAGGATCAGGATACCGCCTCCAGTCCGCTCGATTTTAAGCTTTAGAGAGAGGAAGAAATTATGCAGAAACGCAAATTGGGACGGAGCAACCTGGAAGTTTCAGCCCTCGGGTTGGGCTGCATGGGAATGAGCTTTGGTTACGGTCCGGCCGGAGACAAAGAGGAGATGATCTCCTTGATTCGGACAGCAGTCGAACGTGGGGTCACCTTCTTCGACACTGCTGAAGTGTACGGTCCATTCACAAACGAAGAACTCGTGGGCGAAGCCCTCGCTCCTTTCCGAAAGCAAGTGGTGATCGCGACCAAGTTCGGGTTCAAACTCGATCCGGATACTGGCAAACAGGCCGGGTTGGACAGTCGGCCAGAGCACATCAAGCAGGTGGCCGAGGCCTCGCTCAAACGGCTCAGGACCGATGTCATCGATCTGTTCTATCAGCACCGTGTTGACCAGGACGTGCCTATCGAGGAGGTAGCGGGAGCGGTGAAGGACCTGATTGGAGAAGGCAAGGTGAAGCACTTCGGACTTTCAGAAGCCGGAGTGCAAACGATTCGTCGCGCGCACGCCGTTCAGCCCGTGACTGCGCTCCAGAGCGAATACTCGCTGTGGTGGCGCTCTCCTGAAAAGGAGGTGCTGCCGACGCTCGAGGAACTTGGGATCGGCTTCGTTCCCTATAGCCCTTTGGGTAAAGGCTTTCTCACTGGGAAGATCGACGAGAACACGACGTTTGCCAGCTCCGACTTTCGCAACATTGTCCCTCGTTTTACCCCGGAGGCTCGGAAAGCGAATCAGGCCTTTGTGGATCTCCTGACGATGGTAGCAGAGCAGAAGAAGGTTACACCTGCTCAGCTTGCGCTGGCATGGCTGCTTGCCCAGAAGCCCTGGATTGTCCCGATCCCCGGCACCACGAAGCTGCACCGATTAGATGAAAACATCGGAGCTGCCTCGTTTGACCTGGCACCTGGCGATCTCCGTGAGATCGATGCTGCTGCCGCTAAGATCAATGTCCAAGGGGCTCGGTACCCCGAAAGCCTGGATAAGTTGACCGGACGCTAGCCTGCCCATTCGTTCAGGCCCCGCCTAGTCTTTCGCCCGATGTGCCTGCCCTCTCAAAAGCTCATCCTGAATATGGAGGCAGTTTCAAGATATGGAAAATTCATTGGTCGCCCTTTCAAACGAGCTCGCGGCCGCAGTGGAAGCGGCGGGCCAGACGGTGGTCGCGGTTCATGCCCGTCCGCGCGTGTCGTCTAGCGGGGTTCATTGGCAACCGGGTGTGATCGTCACTGCGGAACACACCCTTCGACGCGACGAAGACATCCGCGTGACCCTGGCGGATGGCAGGACAGTCCCCGCCGAAATCGCAGGTCGCGATCCAGGCACCGACCTCGCCGTCTTGCGCGTGGAAGCGCCGGATCAGCCCACCATCCATTTGACGGAACCTGGCGAGTTCAAGACGGGCAATCTGGCGCTCTCTGTGGGACGCTCGCAGGAAACGGGAGTGATCGCAGCGCTCGGCGTAATAAGCGGACTGTCGGGCCCGTGGCACACTTGGCGCGGCGGCAAAATCGATCGCTTCATTCGACTCGACGTTGGCCTGTATACCGGCAGTTCCGGGGGAGTGGCGGTGAACGCGGCAGGCGAGCTGATCGGCATCCCCACCGCAGGTCTGTCGCGCACGTCTGCGCTGGCGATCCCGGTTCAGACTATTCAGCGAGTGGTGGCTGCCATTCTCGAAAAAGGTCACGTGGCTCGAGGCTATCTTGGCGTCGGCTTTCAACCAGTCGCATTGCCGGAGCATCTGAAGGGTCAATTGAGCACATCTCAGAAGAGCGGCCTGATCGTGTTGAGCGCGGAGCCGGACAGTCCTGCCGGGCAAGCGGGCATCGTCATCGGCGATGTGATCCTGGCGCTCGACGGCAAGCCGGTCGCGGACACCGACGACGTGCAGGCGGTGCTGGGCGCAGAATATGTTGGCAAGCCAATCGCGGCGTCGCTATTCCGCGGCGGCGCTTTGTTGCAACTAACCATCACCATTGGAGAGCGGCCCCGAAGGAGGGCATGATGGCGATCAGAGGATTTGGAGAGGTAGCCGAACGGCTGCGCAGATCCACCGTTCAAGTCACTCTCGGCAGCGGACGCGAGCGCGGTTCAGGTTCGGGCGTGATCTGGAACGAGGACGGCCTGATCGTGACGAACGCCCACGTCGCGCGCACGGATCGGGCCAAGGTGGAGTTATGGGATGGGCGATCTTTCGAGGCTCAGGTGCAGGCTCGTGACTCGCGCCGCGATCTTGCATCCTTAAGGATTGACGCGCACGGCCTCCCCGCTACAACTCCGGGCGATTCCAGCGCGTTGCGAGCCGGGGAAATCGTAATGGCGGTGGGCAATCCGCTCGGTTTTATTGGTGCGCTGACCACGGGCGTGGTTCACTCGCAAGGGCCGCTGCGGGGCATGGGACGGCAGCCTTGGGTGCAGGCTGCGGTTCGCCTGGCGCCCGGCAACTCCGGCGGACCGCTCGCGGACGCTCAAGGCCGCGTGGTTGGCATCAATACGATGGTTGTTGGCGGGGGACTGGCGCTAGCGGTCCCCAGCAACCAGGTCGGGGACTTTCTGAAGCGTGGCACATCGGGGCCGTCGCTGGGAGTTACGATACGGCCTGTAGACATTGGCCGACCCAATGCGGGCATCGGTCTCTTGATTCTGGAAGTAGCGCCGGAGGGTGCGGCTGGGCGTGCTTCCTTGCTGATGGGCGATCTGCTAACCGGGGCGAATGGCAAGCCGTTCCGTTCACCGGATGACCTGAGCGATGCGGTTGATTCAGCGCAAAACGGACTCCTCTCGCTCCAGTTTTTGAGAGGGGACCGCCATACCCGACGCGAAGTCGCAGTCAGGTTGGCTGCGTGATCCGGGTCTCGATCTCATCGCCTTCTCCGGTGGCCCGCGCCGGTCTGGAGGCTTTGCTGAGCGATGCGCCCGATATTGAGGTGGTGGCTGAAGATCCCGATGTGATCATTGCCGACTGGGACAGGTCAGGCGACGAGATGCCGCAGGACCTGCTCGACTCGGCACCGAGCGCCGCGCTCATTTTGCTTGCGAATGATCGGCATGCCTGGACCGCTGATGTGTTGCGTTCGGGCGTGCGCGGGGTGTTGCCGCGCGATGCCGCGCCTAGTCAAATCATCGCAGCGGTGGAAGCTGCGGCTGCCGGTCTGGTGGTGCTGCAGGCGGACGACATCGACGCAGTTCTGGCCCCTCCGCGCCGTCCGCGCCTAGTCGAGTCGCTGAGCCCTCGCGAGATGGAAGTGCTCGCCATGATGGCGGAAGGGCAGAGCAACAAGATGATCGCCTACCGGCTCGGGATTTCGGAGCACACGGTGAAGTTTCACGTCACGTCGATTATGACGAAGCTGAACGCGGGCAGCCGTACCGAAGCGGTGACCATGGGGATCCGGCAGGGATTGATTCTGCTGTAAAGAGCCGGCTGGAAAGCTGGCTGCAGCCAAGATTGGCTGCCCCACAAAGCAGCATAGCCTTTCCCTCTGGACAAAGAAGAAATTAGTTGAGCGACGAATTTGATTGCGGCCATGCTGCTTTGTACTAGATCATCTCAATTTCTTCCCCGCCCACGACAATTTGAGTTGCGGCTATGCTGCTTTGTGGGGCAGCCAATCCTGGCTGCAGCCGCCTTTCTAGGCGGCTCCACCCTAATCCGATAAGCCCGCTGCAATTACCAGCGGCATGGTCGGAGTAGTCGAGCCGCTTTCCGGCTCGAGAGTAACCGCAATTGCCTTCGTTGCAGATCGGTTAACCGCTTGGTTCAAAATGTACAGCGCATTCCCCTGCGCATCTGCCTGAAAGAGCCCTGCTGGAATCGGCGCGCCTATCTTCGGCACCAGCCACATCTCATAAATCTTGCCGGTCGGCGCCGCAGGAAGATTGCTAGCCATCAACATGACGCCTCGTGCCGCATTTACGAACACGCGCCCTCTGGGCGGCAGAGGCTGACCCTTCCCGAACACAACCTGCTCCGTATCGGGCTCGTTCAAGAACGACAACGCAGCCTGCACTTTCGAAAGATCGCTCGTGCTTTGCCGCAAAGCCGTTCGCATGCGTTCTGTTTCTTCGCCCTTGCGGGAGCTCTCTTTGCTTAGAAAGCCAACCCATACCAAAAGGCAAGCGCTCAGAAATGCCAATGCGCCCATCCAAGAATAACCAGTCCCGGACTCAACGCCAACACTGGCGAGAATCCTGCGGCGGAGTCTCTTCGGCGGATCTTCCGAATCGGGCAGCGTTCCGAGCAGAGCTCCAAATGCCAAGCCCCTGCGCATTCCAGCCTGGCACACTGGACAATTGCGAGCGAGATGTTCCTCCATTTCAGACTTCTCCTCCGGTTCCAGCACGCCCAGGGCGTACAGCTCGTAAAGTTCGCCCATCTCTTCGTGTGTCATGCGATCGCTGCCTCCCCCAGTTGTTCGCGAAGAGTCTTGAGCGCGGTGCGCACCCATGTCTTCACCGTTCCCAGCGGTTGCTTCAAGCGCTCCGCCATCTCCGTCTGCGACAGCCCTTCGTAGTATGCAAGCTCCAGAACCTCGCGCTGGTTCGGTGTGAGCTTTTGGAAAGCCTCCTTCAACAACTTCACCCGATCGATGTTCATGATCTCTCTTTCAAAGTCATTGAACACCGACGGCTGCTCCATCTTTTCGATTTCGAAAGCGCTCTGCGCCATGCGCCCGTCTACGGAGCGCAGATAGTCGATGGCGCGATTCCTCGCCACGGTAAGAACCCAAGGTCCTAACGTGCCCTTTGCCGGATCGAAGCCGTGCACTCGATTCCAAACGCGCAGGAACGTTTCCTGCACCAGATCCTCCGCTGCGGCCGCATTGCGGACCACCCGGTGAATCAGCCCATAAGCGATGCGTCCATAGCGGTCGTATAACTCGGCCAGTGCCTGGGGATCGCGTCTCTGCAGACGTCCAACTAAGTCAGTCTCGTCCTTGCCTTCCAGTACGGCGGCAAGCAAGGGCAGGAAAAATACCATTCTTAGGCTCCTCGATGTGGTTGCCCGTTGACGTGAACATGCACCATTCCGCTACCTATACAGTTGATACGAAACTCGAAACAGAACGGATGGCGATTATATCAGAGCTACAGCGTTTGACCTTGCATCATTCCGAATAGAGCGTCCCGCGCCGAATCAAGAGCGGGCAGCGACTCGGACGACCGCAAACGAAAGCCCAGCTCTTTGGCCAACCGGTCGAGCTGGCGTTTCCTGTCCCGGTCTCGCACATGCACTTCTGCCGGGATCACCCCAGTAGCCTCAATCGCAGATAAGAGCACATCGGACAATGCCTGGCCGTTTGTCTTTCCGGAATCGATGTTAGGTTCATGCACAAAGCCACTAACTGCGTCGGCTGCCAGGGCAACGCTCATGCAGGCTTTGCGCTCGTGTTTTTTGCCCACCGTGGCTGGGGCGGAAAATTGATCCACTTCGAGCACGCCTTCCCTAGCCAGTCCTGCCTTTTGAATGACGTTGACCCTAGCGGCATCGATTGCGGGCATCTCGATCACATTGCGCGCAGGTTTGGGCTTCACGACTTTAAAAACATATTGCGAATCCGTCTGCACGGCCAACGGGTAAGCCTTCTTATCTTCCCAATACTTCGCCTTGGGGTTGGTCTTCAAGTGGTCGAGCATCGCGCTCACCCCGCGGGCGCACTGGTCGAGCAACTGCGCCTCGAGTTCAGTCACGTGCCAGGGGTGGTATCCAGGCCGCATCGTGCGGAAGATGAGATTGAGAGTGTTTGGCTTGGGAGGGTGGCCCAGGGCCACCAACACGCTCCGGTCGGCCGCCGTCACTTCCGCTCCGTCAACCAGCTCGGCGTAGACAGCCCGCGCGGCAGTGAAGATCGTTTCTGTTAAATTCGGATCGCTCGCTTGGATCGCCTGGTAAACGCCGAAGCCCTGATCGCCGATGAAGACATGCAGCGAAAAAACTTCCCCCAGTTGGCCCATGATGCAGCAGTAGCAGGTTTCATGCAAATGGGAATCTTCCACCAGCACGAGATCGGTGTCGCTTAGCACGTTCCATGGTTTAGTGGAAAAGAGGTCTGCGCAGGAGGCGTATAGACGCTCCATCGTGGCGATGGACGGCGCTTGCTCGCCAGGCAACTCCCTTTGAAAGAACCGCTCGGGCTTAGTCTGCTTCCGCGTGGCCATTGTTCCCCTCGGGGCTAGTGTATCAAGCGTTGACAGCATTCGGCACGGGTTAGTCTGTTATACTCTCGGGCAGTCTAAATTTCAATTGGATTACTGAACAGGGGGAGGATTCCGCGTGCGAATCATCAGTCTGCGGCTTTGTTATTTGTTCATCTCCAGCGTGCTTGCGATCTCATCCGCGCACGCCCAGACAGCCACCGGCTCCATCGTGGGCACGGTCACAGATCCCAATGGCGCTGTCGTGCTCGGGGCCCACGTGACTGCCAGGCAGGAAGAAACCGGCCAGGAGTTGCAAACCGTCACAACAGACGCGGGCCTGTACGCTTTTCCCGTCCTGCAAACGGGCCATTACTCGGTAACAGTGCAACTCGCCGGCTTCAAACGGACCGTGCGGACCGGTATCGAAATCCGTGTAGCCTTGCACGAAACCCTCGACTTAAGGCTGGAAGTGGGCGATGTCCAGCAGACCGTAGAGGTAGTGGCGGAAGCTACTCTGCTTGAGACGACCACGCCGGAACGCGGCCAGAATCTGTCACCCAAGCTGCTCGCGACGTTGCCGATCTTTACTGGCGGCATTCGAAACCCGGAAGCGTTCGTCAGCTATATGCCGGGAGTCAGTTCCGGGGCGGCCGAGGTAAGCGTTTCGGGATCGATTGGGCGCGCCAAGGAAGTGCTGATCGATGGGGCCAGCCAGACCATTCCCGAATCCGGCGGCACCGTGTTCAACTTTCCATCCGCCGAACAGTTCAGCGAGTTCAAGATCTTGACCGGAACCTATTCAGCGGAGTATGGCCGGTTCGGCGGCGGCGTCGAAATCTTTGTCACCAAATCCGGAGCGAACGCGATTCACGGCGGATCTTTCCTGAATATGCGCCGCGACATTTGGAATGCAGCGGGATGGGCGGTGAACCAGAACACGCGCAATGCTCCAGGTTTCCGTCCCAAAGAGCGCTACAACGAAGCGGGTGGATCGATGGGCGGTCCCGTGTATATTCCGAAAGTCTACGACGGACGCAACAAGACGTTTTGGTACTTCACCATCGACAAGGACATCCGTCCGGCGACAATCAGTTCGGTAATCAACACCCTGCCAACAGCCCTGATGAAGCAAGGCAACTTTAGCGAACTGACGCAGCAGATTTACGATCCGGCCAGCACGGTTGGCACTGGAACTTCCGCCGTCCGAATGCCATTCCCCGGCAACATCATTCCCAAAAACCGTTTCAGCGCGATCTCGGCGGCCATTCTTCCCTCGATCCCCGACGCCAACTCTCCGGGCATCACCTCGAATTACCAGTTCATCAACTTGAACCAGATCGACGATACGGTTTGGAGCATGAAGTTCGATCATGCTTTCTCTGACCGGAACCGGCTTTCCTACTATCAAAGCCTCGACAGCCAAGCCACTTACTCCACCACCGACATCGCCGGTCCGCTGGGCGGCGGCTTGGGACTGCAGTATCAAAAACCGCAGAATTTCCGAGTGAATCACGACTTTATGTTTAGCCCCACCATCCTGCTGCATACAACCTTCGGCTTCACGCGCCAGCAGCAGATTTGGTTCGTTCCGGCCCAGACCGGCTTCGCCTCCAAGGTGGGCTTCACTGGCCTGACGGGGGCTTCGGACGCGACCCCGCGCATCAACTTCGCGGGAGTGGACTTGCTCACGCCTTGGGGCATGCAGCAGGGCAAAGTCAACAATGGATCGCAATTCAACTGGACCACTCAACTCACCCAGGGGCTGACCATTATCAAGGGCAAGCACGATATCAAAGTGGGTTGGGATGTAAGGCGCATGCGGACCTTCTCCGCTCCCTCGGACCAAGCGGGCACCAACGGGCAGTACTTCTTCTCTCGGGCCCAGACGGCCGATCCCGGACGCCTCGCAACCACCGGCTCCTCCTTTGCCAGTTTCCTATTGGGAGCGGTGGATAACGCCAATGCCGCAGCCACGCCGGTGCCACAGCCGCAGATTCGCTACGAGTATTACGGCGGCTACTTCCAAGACAATTGGAAGGTGCTCCCAAGGCTAACGCTCGAACTCGGGTTCCGCTACGAGGTCCCGATCGGCTGGTTCGCGAACAATTTCCAGTACTCTTCCATCGATCTCAAACTTCCGAATCCCAGGGCTGATAATTATCCGGGCGCGCTGGTGTTTCCTGGCAGCGGACCCGGCCGCACGGGCCAAACGCGCTTCTGGCCAACGGACTTTTCCGACATCGGCCCGCGCGTTGGATTCGCCTATCAGCTCTCCAGCAAGACGGTGCTGCGTGGCGGCTGGGGGATTTTTTACCAAACGCTCGGAAACGGCGGATGCGGCTGCACGCTGGGCTTCTCCGGATCGAAGAACGTGGTCTCCGATGGCGTGAATCCATCCTTCAACTGGGACACAACGGGTGCCGTTCCGAACCCGCCCGGCTATCGCGCTCCCCCGTTCGTAGACCCGAGTTTCGGCAACAGCAACAACGTGGATTACATGGGACCGAAGTTCGGGAAAGCGCCGCGCGTCTACAATTGGAGCTTCACCGTTCAGCACCAGATCAAGAATTTCGTGCTGGAAGCGGCCTACGTGGGCAATCGCGGACATGGCCTCAACTCCTCGATCGATCTGAATCAGGTTAACCCGACTTATCTGTCGTTGGGTTCGCTTTTGCAAAAGCCGATTACGGATCCTGCGGTTACGGCCGCAGGCTTCAA
>JANXQZ010000326.1 GCA_025353235.1 Bryobacterales bacterium | reverse complement strand
TGATTGGCCACCACGTCGCCCGGCTGCAGGCTCGGCAGGAACGAATACTTGCGGCCGCACTTTCCGCAAAATCCAGATTCGCGGCGCAGCGGAGAATCGCACGACGGACAAAAGCGCTTCCCTTCCGGCACGACGGGATTGAGCATCACCATCTTTTCGGGATCGGCGCTCGGAAGGTCGGGCAGCGTAAGCAGACCAGCACCCAGCTGTTTCCGGCTGGTACGACTAGAGGACGAACCCCGGTGGCGCGTGCCTTTGCCCACGCGGCTGATCGGAGAAGATCCGGTGCCGGTGGTGGTAGGCTTCGACCAACTTCCTGCAGCCGTCCCCGAAGTCACCGCGCTGGATGTGGGCGCCTTGACCGGAGCGTGCCCGCAAACATTGCAGTAGCCATCTTCCACCACTCCGGTACAGCCCTTCTGTTGGCAACGAATCTCGCCCATGTAGGTATTTTAGGTCCCGGACTGTTTTGAACTGCGGGTGAGCATGGCTTCGTAGCTGGCGACGGCTGACTCGGCATCCTGGAGCGCGGTCGGCCTCGAATAGAGTATACGATCCGCCTTGCGGGCGAGTTCCATGCATGTCGGGTTCTCGGCCAAAGCGAGTGCGCGGGCTTTGGCCTTCAATGCGTCGAAACGGCCACGCAGTTCGTAGCGCACATCGAGTGGAGCGCGATTCTCATTCAGGCATGCTTGTTCCGCGGTTGAGACCTGTTGCGCGGCAGACTGCCAATTTCGCAGACCCACCAGAATCGGCTCGAAAAGGCCGCCGGCGTACTTCGTTTCCAGACGCGCCAGCCAGTCGCGCAGGCCCTCTATCTTTGCTGCATCGGGCAGCGGTCGAGGAGACACGCCCGCAATCTTTTCGAGCCGCTCCTGGCACGCCGCCTCTGCCCGGCTGTGCAGAACCGTCAGTTCGGTCAACTGGCGATGGCCGGAGACAAAGCCTTCTTCGATCTGTTTCCGCGTTGCAACCTGGGCTTCAATTGCCGCCCGCGCGCGAGTGATTGCGGGCCGCACGGAAGTGTCAAACCGCGTCGCAGCCCCGAGCGGATCCGCAATCGCCGATGTCCGCAGTTGCCGTAGCGCCTCCTCAGCGTCGACTAGTTGCGGCGACGTGCCGAGCAGCCCGATCTCAATCGCTGCCTGGTCGCATTCGCTCTCGAGTCTTTTCCAAGCCGCACCTACCGCCTCAATGCTCTCTTTGGCCGCTTGGTGCGCCACTACTATGATGTGAAACAGTTCTTCGGGAGAGAGGTTTTCCACATCCGCGCCGTTCAGGAGCGTTCCCTTTTCGAGGGGCTCTTCAAGCCGAGGCAGGTGGACCGACTTACCCCATAGCAGCCCTTCAATTTCGTGCAGGCTCTGACCGTTTCCAAAAATGGACGTGGTATTGCGACGCGTCTCTTCCGCGCGTTCGATCGTGTGCTTGAGGAGCTCGAAATACTCGAAGAGACGGCTCATGGCTTCGAGAGCAGGAGCGGCTTGCAGCGCGGTCTCGCCCGTGAGCCGTGTTTCTAGGGAGTAATCGGCGGTGCGAAGCCGCTCGTAAGCCGGATAGCAGCGGAGATCGATCAGGTTCTGGGCAAGAGAATCGAGGCGCGTCCGCCACGCGGAAAGTGTTTGATCGATCTTTGTATAGCTCATTGTGCAGAGCTACTCGTAGCTTCTGGCAACTTACTTGTAAACCAACCATCATACGCCGCAGTTAGCGGGCCAGGGCCTGTCGCTTCTAGCTCCATCCGGACCGGGTCGATTCCGACCCGGAGCTGCGTGACCAGCTCGATGGTTGTCAACCCGGTTATGAACCTGCTCAAAAAAACAGGAAAGCTATTGGGAGATAGCGACGTTCACCGTATTCGTGCTGCCGTCATCCGTCGTGATGAAAATCGTCACGATGTCCCCGATCGGAGAACCCTGCGGCACCACCACATTGATCTGATACAAGCCCACGAATCCGATGTCGGCCCGAAGCCGATGGCATAGATCTCGAGCGCTCCGCCTACTTTGGCCGCATGTCCGCCGCCGAGAGCCGCCGGGATCGTTAGAGAATCATCGGGGTTCGGAACGTGATGGGATTCGACCTTTCGACGACAACGATATCAGCACCGAATATTCCGCTCTCATGTCCAAAGTGATGTCAAACTGCAATGGCCGCGTCAAGTTTCGAAACTGAAGGCCCAGGGAGTTTAACTTCTGCGCGTTCCCACCAGCTATTACGCCGAACTCGAAGCGCGGGTTTGGCAGGATCGATGAGCCTGTGGGCAACCTCGCGGAGACCGGCATCTCTGTGGATCGGGCCGAAGAAGGCTGTATGCTGCAGATCTTCACTAAGTCGGTCCAGGATCGGCCGACTGTGCTTTTCGAGATCATTCAGCGCAACGGCAGCAAGAGTTTTGGCGAGGGCAATTTCAAAGCGCTGTTCGAGGCGATTGACCGGGAGCAGGAATCGCGCAGGAATTTGTGGTCTCTTCTGATGTAAAAGATATGAGAGCGGTCCAATTCGCGGACCGCTCTCTCTTAACTTGTCTCTATTTAGCTCGCCAGCGTAGGCGGTGCTTTCGTTGGCAGCGCGGTTGGGGTCTGGTTGGCGATGTTTGAATGAGACTCGAAGTAGCTCTTGCCACCGGCTACGCCGTCCAATGCCTTATCGGTCAACTCTTCGGCCTGGCCCTCGTTGTTGATCTGTTCAGTCTTTCCAGTTTCGTTATTCATGTATTTCTATCCTTTTTGAATTTGTGTTGCTGCCGTACCCCATAATGCACAAGTCCCAGAGAAACGAGGTCATTTTTTTGTGGGTCTCAATACATGAACGGAAACACTATTGCGAGATAGCAACGTTCACCGTATTCGTGCTGCCGTCGTCCGTCGTGATGAAGATCGGCACGATGTCTCCGATCGGAGAACCCTGCGGCACCACCACATTGATCTGATACAAGCCCACGAATCCTGGAGCGAGACCCGCGAAAATCGGATTGACGCACAGCCCGGGGTTGAACGGCGTGGGAGCGCTGAAGCAAATCTTGGGGTGATTCGCCAAGCGCGCAAGCGGTTCAGCTGCCGGCGAACCGACGCCGCTATCTACTGCGGGCGATGTCGGCCCGAACCCGATCGCATAGATCACCAACGCTCCGCCTACCTTGGCCGCATGTCCGCCCAGAGCAGCCGGAACCGTAAGCGAATTATCTGGATTGGTGATAATCCCATAGTCCCCAAAGTTGCCGTTCAGACGCAAGATGCGAGGCACGGCACGAGCGATCGTCACCGAGATGGTGTTGCCGCGAGTTCCATTTGACTCTACCCGCAACCGGCCTTCTCCGATGTTCGCGTTGAAGGGCACTTGGAAATTGATCTGTCCGGCTGACACGTAGTACAACGGCACC
>JANXQZ010000313.1 GCA_025353235.1 Bryobacterales bacterium | reverse complement strand
CCGTTGCAGTTCATATGCAGAGTTGCCCGCGCCGCTCGCCCATCCGCCACCAAACACGCTGCCTGCGGCCTTGAGGAGGCTACCGGCTGTGCCTATCACGGACGCCTGAAATGACGACATGTATGCGTTGCCGCATTTGTCGCAATGAAACCTGAACTGAAATCCGCGATCGGTGGAAAGATCGTCCATATTCTGAACAAACTGAGTGATAGACATGAGTTCTCCTAAACGGGCGTATGCCGTTTATCTTACATGAATCCGAGAAGCTTCAATTTGAACCTGGCCTCAATACTCAGTCCAACCTTTCCGACCCAGCAGTGCCTGGAGATTCCGTGAACCGTGGACGACACGCAGCACATCTACTTCATCTGAAAGCGGACGGTAAAGGATCAGAAGTTTTTCGAAGCCGGCTACCCGAAACACTCGGGTCAGGCCGAGATTCGGATGTCTCAGCCGTAAACGCCATCCCATATGCGGTTGGGTTGCGAGAAGGGCAAACGTCTTGTGGGCTGCAAAGAGGAATCGGCGGCCCACTTCGATGCTCGCCCGAGTGGCGTAGTAGTAGGCCTGTTCTTCGAGGTCGCGTCTGCTTTAGGACGAACGAAGTAGCGGCTTCCAATCACCTTGTGATGGTTAGCTTCAGTCGTTCGTCGAGGCGACGGTGCTTCTCTTCCCAATATCCTGGGCTAATCTCAATTGGTTCCCCTGAGTCGAGACCGTCAACGGCGAGGATCTCGAGTTCCTCGATAGCAGCTTCATCAGCATTGATCAGACGCTCTACGTAGCGAGCAATGGTGAGTCCTTCAGCATCCGCCCGCTCGCGGACTCGCGCTTCGAGCTTGGGATCAATAGTGATCGTCATCCTGAAACTCTCAAAAGCGGGCTGTGTGCTTCGCCCTTGCTCTCTGCCTGAAGATTACTACTAAAGTGCCTTTGATTTTTGCTGTTCAATCCCGACCAGGAGCTGCCGCGCACCCGCCTCCATCAGCCTCAGGTCCGTCGTGGCTTGAAAGAGCAAGAAACCTTGCTGTGTGTACTCCCTAATTTGTTCCGCAGTTCCACCAGGCCGACCCACCACCTTGCCATGCCTCTTCCCTGCGTCCAGCACCTTGGCAACCGCATCAGCCAGCAACGGACTATTCTGCTCACCCCGCAAACCCAGTGAGAACGACAAATCGCTAGTCCCGATAAACAGAGCGTCCAGCCCCGGCGTAGCTGCGATCTCCTCGATCCTGGCCACCGCCGACGCCTCTTCAATAATCCCAATGACGAATACGTTCTCATCCGCCATCGTGTAGTAGTCATCGCAAGGCGGCCAGCAAATCATCGCCAATCCGGCACCCGATCCGCGCCGTCCCAGAGGAGGATAGCGGCACGCGGCGACTGCTTGCGAGGCCAACTCGGGCGTACTCGTGAAGGGAAAAATCACGCCGTGAGCGCCCGCATCCAAAACCCGCTTCGCCGCCCAAAGTTCATTCACCGGCACGCGCACAAACGGCACAGTCGGCGAGCCCCGCACGGCCAGCAGCATATTTCGAAGCGTCTCCAGCGTGATGGGCGAATGCTCCATCTCAATCCAGAGGAAGTCAAAGCCCAGTCGCGCCGCGTGAACGGCAACATCCACGCTATTGGTCGTGATCGTTACCGCGATCACTGGCTCACCCGCAGCCAGTTTCCGCTTTACTGGATTTACCCAGGCTTCTGTTGTCATGGAAGAGTAATCACGAACGGCGGTGTCACTACTTGTCCGTTGCTGTCCCTTACCGTGATCGGCTCATATCCGATGGGCGTCACTTTCATCGTCTTCCCCTCGATTTCTACAACTAGAAAATGGTTCTGCGGAGCCCACATCGCAATATTCGCACCCTTCAATTTCGACTGAATGTCGCCGGTTCGCAGTTCTCCTCCCGCGCCGCTCGTGATAAATCGAATGCCGTGGCTAGCTGCGTTCGACTCGCTAATTTGCAAGTTATGCTCATGGCCGTTGAACACCACCTTTACCCCGGATACCGCAAACAGTTCCACCCAATGTTCCAGATCATGCAGACTCGGCGCATGCAGCGGACCAGCGTTAAAAGCTGGATGGTGATAGAAGGGAATCACCCAAGCCGGTTTCTCCTTATTCATCTCCTGCTTCAGCCATTGAGACTGCTTGCTGTCCGGCAGATAGTTCGGGAATGGGCGGCCGGATTCGGTGTTCTTCGTGCTGTCCAACCCTACAAATTCCGCCAACCCTCCGTACGTGAAAGTGTAGTATCGTCCCGGCTTGTCGTAGGGGAAAGGGAAGTTGTCGAGATAGGCAGGCAAGTCGCGATGCGATTCCGTTTCGTTCCCATCGTGATTACCGAGAGTGCCGAAGAAAGGAATCCTCGCTAGCAGCGGTTCGTAAGGCTTGAAGAACTTCGGTTCCCAGTCGCGGTCCGACGCTCCGGTGCCAAGCGCCCCAAAGATAAACGACGAAATGTTCCCATAAATATTGTCCCCCGTACTCAACATGAATCGGACGGGGTTGTCCGTTTTCATGCGGCGTTGAAACTCGTCCCACATCGCCTGCGCAATTCGATATTGCGGCTGCTGGCCTGTGCCGTAGTCGCCAATAACGAAGAAGACCACGCGGTCCGTCTTTGCCACCCACGTTCGTACATTGCCCGATCCAACCTTGGTGCGTCCGATGGCGACCTCATACGTGTATTCTGTATCGGGCTTCAGATTTCCGACAGTTACGAAATTGAGAGTGGAAGAGAGCGTTCGACCATCGATCCTAATCATGGCCGATCCGTGCGAGGGAGAGCTGCGCCCAATGGTATTGAAGCCGTCCGTGGTCCCCCAAGCCAGTTCTACATAGTCAGGTCCAAGATCTTCGACATAAGTGTAGAACTTCTGAGCATGCGCCAGAACCGCGATGAAGAAGAAAGCGAGAAGTCTGCTCAATCCTTATCCTAACGCTGGGCCGATCGGTGCCGAGAGCGATGTTCTTTGGCGCCCGTCGGCGTCGAAATTAGAGGAGTCTAGCCAGCGCTCGAACACTGCTTTTCGCGCGGGCCACTCGTGATCCACCATCGAAAACCAAGCCGTGTCCCGATTTCGACCTTTCACGATCATGTGCTGGCGAAAGACTCCTTCAAACGTGAAGCCAAGCCGGACTGCCGCACGCATAGATGGCGCGTTTAAGGCGTTGCACTTCCACTCGTAGCGTCGGTAGCGCAGGTCTTCAAAGACATGCCTCGCCATCAGGTACATGGCCTCGGTTGCGGCCACAGTTCGCTGAAAGGAAGGTGCAAAGAGAATCGAGCCTACCTCGATGCACCGATGCCTCGGCTCGATCCGCATGTAAGCGGCATGTCCTGCGGCAAGATTGGTCTTGGCGTCAATCAGAGCGAAGAACAACGGGTCCACTGAAGCGATTTTTTGCACCAGTCCGGCATCGAAGGAAGCGCGATCCGGGAATGGACCATCGAAGAGGTATGTCCATAGGCCGGAATTCTCTTCGCCTCGGGTTGCCTCCCACAGAGCGTCGCCATGGTCCAATGCAAGCGGGACGACGGACACCAAGCGGCCACGCAACGTCGCTGGTTCCATTTAAGGGATGGTGACGTTTGGAGTTCTGCGCGGCATGTCTACCAGAACCGCATCCGATCCTTTCGCATTGATCTCGTCCTCGAAAAATTTGACTAAGATGTCGCGGCGGGCAAGCAATCCTTGAATGTTTTCCTTGGTAATATACGGCATCAGCGTCGCTTCCAAGGTCTGCTGATTCAAGACCTTCATCGAGCTCAAGAACTTGCTGCTGGTGCGGCGCAGGACTTTGGGATCGCGAAGAGTGGGGTTATCGCGAAAAGACCGGGAATGATCGATGGCCCACAACCTCCAGCTTTTATCGATCAGCAGGTTGCCTTGATTGCGATCTTCATTCCAAATGAGTTGGTCGAAGTCGCGGATTACGTTCAGTTGGCGCGTCCAGGCGTTCGGATCGGGAGGCTCGATCTGTTTATCCCGACGGCCTTCCTCGTCGAATTGAACGTTGTCGACCCACCAGTCCACCGCCGACGGCTTGCCGTCGATTTCGCGCGGCACGCACACGGGAACGATATTCAAATCCATTAGCTTGTCGAGGCGATAGGCGGCAATATTGTACTTGTAGGAGTCGCGAAAGTTCTTCTCTATGCCTTCCTTGGTTTTGTACTCGGCCTTGTAAATATCAATATCCTGAATGTGCGCGTCATGGGTGTAGGTGCCATCGGTCATGACCAATCGCTTCGTGTTCGTGATACCCTTGCCGGCGGGACGCTGGCCGACTACTCGCGCCTTCAGAAGAAACTGCTCCATCTCCTCGCGACTCAGCTTGTCGGCGGTGACATTGGATTTTTGAAGGGCGGGGGTGGCATGCTGCGCAGATATAAGCGAGCCGCATAACACAATTATGGTAAGGAGCCAGCGGGGGAACATAGATAGACCTCTAGTTTGGTAGACGGGATTCATGCAAAAAACTTTCCACCGATCTAACCTCGTTACTTTGCGGCCCCGCCACCAGTGGCTGGGGGCTTGGCTTTAGCCCGCTCCACCATCGTTGCAACATCGGCGAGCAACTTCTTCGCATCGTAAACGATCCCGTCTTTGATGGTGTATTTCACTCCTCCAACCTTCTCGAACTGACCCGTTTTGTCGTTGAGCTTGATAGCCCCCGTCCCGTACAGCACTTTCAGGTTCTCCACCGGGTTCTGATCGACAATCACGAAATCGGCCAGCAGTCCTGGCCTGATAATACCGAAGTCGATCGGCTTGCCTTTGGGCTCATGGAGAGCCTGCGCACCGTACATGGTAGCCGAACGGATCACTTCGAGCGGGTGAAACCCAGCCTCGCGCAGCAGTTCCATCTCTTCGATAAACGAGAAGCCGTACAGCTTGTAAATGAAGCCGGAATCGGTCCCCGTGGTAACGCGGCCGCCCTTGTTCTTGTAGTCGTTGATAAAGCTCATCCAGACCTGGTAGAACTTTTTCCAGTGATACTCGTCTTCGGTGGTCCAGTAATACCAATAGGAGCCATGATTGTCCCGGCTGGGCTCGTAAAATGACCAGAGCGATGGCAGCGTGTACATTTGATGCCAATCGGCGGTCCGGGCTCTCATCAGATCCCTTCCGGCCAAATAGATGGTCATGGTGGGATCCAGAAACACCTTGCGGGCGATGAACTCGTCGATGAGATCGTTCCACTCCTTACTCCCGCGCGGGTAGATTTTGTCCCAATTGCGGGCGACTTGGCCGAAGCGATTCTGCTCGTTGTTGTAATTGTGGTCCACCGGATACGGCTGAATCGTGCTGTCCTTGTAGAGCGATTCGAACAGCCCGTAGAAGTGGGTGACTGTGCCAAGGCCAAGCCGAACCGCATCGCGCGCGTTCATCCGAACCACTCCCATCTGATCCAGGTGGGCCGTGGAACCGAGGCCGAACTTCTTGCCCTCATCGAGCAGCGCGGCCATAATCTCCGGGTCCTGGGCACCCAGCTT
>JANXQZ010000204.1 GCA_025353235.1 Bryobacterales bacterium | reverse complement strand
CGAAAACTTGCTTCGCTGTCGCGCAGCGCGGCTTCTGCCGACTTAAGTTTCTCGATTTCGGTGCTGGTGCCGAACCATTTTGTGATCGCACTGCTGGAGTCTCGAAGGGGAATGGCCAATCCTCTAAACCAGCGGTAGTCTCCCCGGCTGCTGCGGATTCGATATTCAGCGTCAAACTGGCCTCCTTCGCGAACGGCCTCGGCCCACAGTTTCTGAAGGCTCTCTCGATCATCCGGATGAACTTGTTCCACCCACTTGAATCCAATATGATCGGCCTCCGAACTACCGGTGTACTCGATCCATTGACGGCTGAGGAAGTCGCAACTTCCATCCGGCAAACAAGTCCATACCATCTGAGGGAGCGAATCCACCACTGTCCGATAGCGGTCCTCGCTCTCTCGCAGCCGCTCTTCGACAGCCTTGCGCACGGTAATATCGCGAATTGCGGCGGTCCACAAGCCTTGGGCGGTTCGAATCGGACTCAAGCTGATTTCGGCTGGAAATTCACTGGCATCCTTTTTTACTCCGCACAAGTCCAGGGCGGAATCCAGTTGCCCGATCCGGGGAGCTCGGCAAACATGCGAGGGAATCAGCTTGTCAACCGGCTCACCAAGCAGTTCTTTGCGCGAATAGCCGAACAAGATCTCCGTTTTCGCGTTTACCAGCACGATTCGGCCTTGGGCGTCCGCCATCACCATTGCGTCCGGCGCGGACTCCAACAAAGAACGGAATTGCTGCTCGCTATCCCGCAGATTTCCCTCAGCCAAGGAACGCTCAACATCCAGCCGGTTGAGACGTCCGGCGCTGGACCAGATCAACAAAGCGAATACAACAATATTGGATGAGGCAAATAAAGCCAAGCCGAACGCCGTATCGAAGAGCCCCACTATCTGGCCTTGCCATCGCAACCATCCCAACCCCGCCGGTATGAGCATGGCCGCAGGCAACAGTCGCCTGGCCATGACGCCGCCCGGCGATCCGCTCGTAATGGCCGACATGAAACCGCGGTGGGGGCGCGAAAGCACCACTCCGGCGCAAAGCAGGAGGAACGTAAGCGATGTGTGCAGCGCCATCGCCGTGTAGGATGAAATCCCGTACAGCTG
>JANXQZ010000141.1 GCA_025353235.1 Bryobacterales bacterium | reverse complement strand
ATGTCTTCGCGTTTGGCAAGGCGGGCACGGGTTCGGCCGGAAGGCGATTCGCACACGAAGATGGCGTAGAGGTTCTTGTCGTCGTAGGCGATCCATGCGGAGGTCTTGCGGCTGACGGGGGTGCCATCGCCCGGATCGCGTTGGCGGAAATCGTCGATGCGCTGCATGTCGGAACGGGAATTGCCGTTGAGGAATTCCTGGAGGATGGGTTTGCCGGTGATCTTTGGAATGCGGATCTCTTTGATTTGTGGAGTCGGGGTGGAGAACTGTGCTTGTGCAGCAACAGTGGCGGCAAAGAGATACAGCGCGATGCTGGCGTAGCCCGGCATTTTGAAGGATACAACGGGGAGGCATGCAGTTTGGTTTCCATGGACGGCGAACTGCTGGTGAAGTGGACCTGCCAGCGGTGTTAACCGCGTAAGCCAGGCAGCCCGCCGAGCGAAGGAGCCGACAGCACCGCCCGCAAGATGGCCTGCGCAACCGCTTCACCCGCCGCAACGCCAAGGACATTTAGGTCAGCTATTTTCTCGCCTGCGGAAAGCCCAATTACCACGTCGCCGTCATACATGGTCCAAGCCGGGGAAATCGCTCGCGCCATTCCCGCGCTTCCAAAAGTGGCCAGCTTGGTCGCTCCCACCTTGGAGAGTCGAGCATTGGTCGCAACCACCACGAGGGTCGTGTTCTGATGTTGATACGGGCCGCCGCCCAATCCCATTTTCATGGAGCGCGCCGTATCGGCGAACGCGAGCGAGTCTTTCGCCTGACGCGCGCCTGCCACGATCTTGCCCGACGCTGGATCGGTCACATCGCCAAAGGCGTTCACCGCAGCAAGGCACGAAACGAGAACGCCGTCCGGCAGGGTTACCGTGAATGAGCCTACGCCGGATTTCATGGCTCTGTCCATGCCGAAAAGCTTGCCCACTGTCGCGCCCGCACCCGCGCCGACAGCACCTTCCAGCACCGGATCGCCCGATGCGGCCGCAGCAGCCTTTTCACCCATTTCGCGCGTAGGGCGCACATGCGGCTTGCCGATTCCCAGGTCATAAAGAATCGCAGCCGGAACCAGCGGAACAGGCCCTGAACCGGTGGTGAAGCCGACCCCCTTGCGCTCCAGAAATCGCCGCACGCCCGATGCCGCTTCCAATCCGAACGAACTGCCGCCCGCCAGCACCACGCCGTGAATTCGATCCGTCAAATGCATGGGATCCAGCAGGCCGAACTCCTCGGTTCCGGTAGCCGATCCGCGAATATCCACTCCGCCCGCCGCTCCGCGCTCGCACAGGATTACGGTGCAGCCGGTCAATGCAATTGGGTCCGAAGCGTGGCCCACAAGGATGCCTGGAATATCGGTAAGTCCCTTCATCCGGCTCCTTTTAAGTAGTATGTTAGCATCGGGTTCATGGGGTCCTCGGCTTGCTCGATTTCCTGAAATCCCCGATTGAGGCTCTTCAAGATTTCTACATTCTGACCGGCCGGGCGTTAAAAAGTGTAGTGCGTCCGCCGCACTACATCGATGATATTTTTTTGCAAATGGATATCATCGGCGTCGGCAGCCTTCCCATTATCATACTCACAGGCTTTTTCAGCGGCGTGGTGATCACCATGCAAATGTCGCGAGCCTTGTCTCAGTACGGCGCCACTGGACAGGTCGGCATGATCGTTTGCATTACATTGGTTCGCGAACTCGGTCCGGTGTTGACGGCTCTGCTGGTGGCGGGACGCAACGCTTCCGGCATCGCCAGCGAGCTAGGGTCGATGAAGGTTACCGAGCAGATAGACGCGATGCGCGCGCTGGGTACCGATCCCATTCAGAAGCTCGTCGTGCCCCGTCTTGTCGCCACCTGCACCATGCTGCCATGCCTGACGGTGATCTCCGATTTCGTCGGGCTGCTCGGAGGCTACCTTATCGCAAGTTTGCAATTGGGCTTGTCAGGCTCGCAATATTGGACGGCGGCGTACCAGGCGCTGGCCTATAACGATATCGTGCAAGGGCTGCTGAAGCCGTTCGTCTTCGCGTTCATTATCTCGCTGGTGGGCTGTTTTTACGGGCTGCGGACAACCGGGGGCACGCAGGGAGTCGGCTTGGCTACGACAAAGGCGGTGGTCTCGGCTTCGGTCTGGATCTTCGTCATCACTTCGCTGCTGACGCGAATCTTCGTGAACCTCCATTAGAGATTTGTTATGAATGAGGCCATTCAACCGCTCCCTGACGGTCACGGCTCGGTAACGCGTTCCGACGCGGTAACGCGTTCCGACGCGGTAACAGAGCCGCGCGCGTCAGCAAGCGGTGCTGAAGTGGTGCTGAAATTCGAGGATGTGTCGCTCTCCTTTGGCGACCAGGTAGCAATCGACCACGTCTCCTTTGAAATGGCTCCAGGGTCCACCCGCGTCATCCTCGGAGCTGCGGGCAGCGGCAAAACCACCGTGCTCAAGGCTGCCATCGGTTTAATCAAACCGGATTCTGGCCGCATTTTCCTGCTGGGCCAGGAAATTACCAGCCTCGACGAGCGGCAACTCTTTCAAATCCGAAGCAGAGTCGGCGTATTATTTCAAGAAGGCGGCCTCTTTGACTCCTTCACCGTAGGCGAAAATGTTGCTTATCCGCTCCTGAATCCAAAGTCGGATAAAGTGGATCTAACGCTGGTGGACCAAAAGGTGACAGAGGCGCTGCGCTTCGTGGAGCTTGAAGAAACGATGGAAAAGTTTCCGGCCGAGTTGTCGGGCGGGATGCGGAGACGGGTGGGAATCGCCCGTGCCGTGGTGAAGGAGCCGCCTCTGGTGCTCTACGATTCGCCTACCGCTGGACTGGATCCCATTACGGCGAACACTATCATGGCGCTCATCGCGAAAGAGCGGGAGACTGCCAATACCGCCAGCCTGATTGTGACGCATCGGTATCAAGACGGGCAAGTGATGTCGAATTTTCGTTACAAGTCCGGGAGCGGGCTTCTCAACCTCGAACATGTGGAGCAGAACGGATCAGGAGGACCGAAAATTACGTTCATGGTGATGGACGAAGGGAAGGTTGTGTTCGAAGGCACTCAGCAAGAGCTGGAAGCGTCCACTGACGAGTATGTGGTGAAATTCGCGCCTAAGCGTCCATAAGTTTATGCCCCAACAGACCAAAGCGAAGTGGGCACGGCTCAAAGTAGGAGTTCTAGCCATTGTGGCGATGGTGCTAGTCGCGGTGCTGATCTTCCTCATCACCGGCAACACGAATCCGTTCGCTTCTAAGACCGACATATTCACCTATATGAACGACGCGGCCGCCCTCACCGTGGGCGCTCCCGTAAACCTGAACGGCATCCCGATCGGAAAAGTTAAAGAGATTGTCCTATCGGGAGTGAAAGATCCACGGCGCATCGTGCGCATCGACTTGCAAATCCCCGAAGTGAACCTGCGCTCGATTCCATCCGACTCCATCTCTTCTATCAGCGCCGCCAACGTGCTTGGCACGAAGTTCATCAATATCAAGATGGGCAAGAGTTCCACGCCGCTCCGTCCGGGGCAGGAGATTCGAAGTCTCAACACAGCAGAGTTCGAGGACGTGGTTCAGCAGGGTTACGCGGTGCTGACATCGCTGCAAGGCATCGTGGACAAGGTGGGCCAGATCGTGGCGCAGGTGGAAAACGGCAAGGGCAGCATCGGCAAGCTCCTGGTGGATGAAACTCTGTACAACCACATTCTGACCATCGTCGATTCCGTTCAGAAACTAGCCAACGTTTTGAATTCGGATAAGGGCACGCTCGGAAAGTTGATCTACGATCCCGACATGTATAATCAGGTCCGCGGGTCGCTTACTCGAGTGGATACGATGCTTCAGGATCTTCAGTCGGGCCAAGGCACTGCAGGCAAGTTTCTGAAGGACCCAGCCGTTTATAACGATTTGCAGAAAACGATCACGGAAGTGCGCCTTGTTGTTTCTGA
>JANXQZ010000127.1 GCA_025353235.1 Bryobacterales bacterium | reverse complement strand
CCGTTCTGCTTCGCCTTCTGCGACCCGGTTCCCAAGCGCCGCCCCAGGATCATCTTTACCAACAGATGGTCCGTGCCGTGAGTGACCCCCACTCCAACCCCGAAGTTGAACTCCCAGTTGGGTCCCAGATTCAAGTCCATGCTGGGGATGAATTGCTGCTGCTGATTGCGGAACGGATCGAAGCCGGTCACCGGGCCTAGCGATCCGTAATATTCCAGACCGGCATTCACGCGCTTGGTAAGGTCGTAGCCAACCTTGAAGTTGGGCGAGAATACCACCCCGGCACTCACGCCCGGACCATGAAAGGCGCGGTCGAGCGTGGGGTTGAACGCCAAGTATGTTCGCCCGATTTGCTTATCCACGATTGGACGAATTTCCATGGTCCACGTGTCGGCGGAGAAAACCCGCCGCTGATAGCCGACCTCGAGCGACAAACTCACGCCTACGGGCCACTTCCATTCGTCGGGAGCACGAACTCGGGGGCGTATGTGGCTGCCCACGTACTGCCATCCGTAGCCGTTCTTGGCGCTGGTGAAAATGTAGAACCCGGTCTCGAACCAAGGGGTAATCCCTTGAGTGATCTCCAGAGTTTCGTGCCAAGCGTGCTCGGTGGGCAGCACCCCGTCGATTTTCTCTTTGGAGCCGCTGAACGTGAAGTTGCTGTGCAGCTCGACCATCGTGCGCTTAGGGGCGATGGTTTCGGAGCCGTACACCTGGATTTCATAGTTGTCCTGCGCTGGGCACGGCAGAGCGAGAAGCAGGAAGGCCGCGAGTCTGGGAATAGTCAATCTTAACGCTACTATGAAAGAGTGAAGAGAATTGCGTTGGTGCTTCTGTTTTGCTGCACAGCGCTGCTGGCTCAGAAGCCAGCGCCGCAGCAGGAGCCGCCCGAGGAAGACGAATCCATCGCTCCCAAGGAATACACTTTTAACCCCCTGCAAGCCACTAAGGAAGTTACTATAGGGAGTTACTATTTCAAGAAGAAGAATTACCGGGCGGCAGCAAAACGCTTTACGGAAGCGACCCATTGGAATCCCGGATTCGCCGAGGCGTACTTGCATTTGGGGGAAGCCCAGGAGAAGTTGAAGGATCAGGCAAACGCGCGCATAGCTTATGCCAAGTATGTGGAGCTCGCGCCGGATGCTAAGAATGTTGACGCGATTCGGAAAAAGCTAGCGAAGAAGTAGGGGTTAACAACCCGCCGCAGGTTGGCAACCTGCCCTACGTAAGGTGCTTAAGAGCGAGCTACAATGTTTCTTGTTTGACTCCCGCTCCAACTAACGACAGGTTCGGAGTTCTTCTCCGAGTTGGCATCTTCGTCGTTCTCGCGATTCTCGGCCTTGCCATCTTCCCCATCCTCATCAATTTTGCGCTGGGGTCAGGTGGGTACATCATTACCTCAGCCCTTGGAACCTTCGCCGCTGCCGCTGTTGCCAATGCCGTTCCGCTTCGGATCTATGAGCGAGGAAGGCTCTCCGATATCGGTTTGGGCTGGAACGCGGACTCCCGCCGCAATTTAGTGTTCGGCGTGTTGGGTGGAATAGGGGCGGCACTCTGCGTTCTCGTGCTGCCCATACTCACGCGCTCGGCCGAACTCGAGCCTGATCCCGCCGCCAAAACGGAGTGGGCCAGTCTATTGTTCCTCTCCGTGATCCTGCTCTTTGGCGCGGTCGGGGAGGAGATGCTGTTCCGAGGCTATGCCTTCCAGGTACTCGCCAACTCGATTGGACCCTTCGCCGCAATTCTCCCCATCAGCGTCCTGTTTGGCGTCGCTCATATGAATAACCGGAACGTGACTACGCTGGGGGTGGTAAACACCATGCTCTGGGGAGTCCTGCTCGGCTACGCGTTTTTCCGAAGCGGCGATCTTTGGCTCCCGATCGGACTCCATTTCGGATGGAACTGGACGCTCCCGCTGTTAGGCAGCAATTTGAGCGGGTTTACAATGGGGGTGACTGGCTACGGACTCCACTGGAAAATCGGCGAACTGTGGAGCGGCGGGGCGTACGGGCCGGAAGGCGGTCTGCTCACTACGGCTGTAGTAGCGGTGCTTTTCGTCTTTCTGCTGAGAGCTCCGATTCGAACGCAGGAGACTTTTCTGGTGCGGGAGAAGATCATATGATGGCTCGACGCTTGTTCGTGATGGTGGCCTCGGGATTGTGGATCTTCAGTCCAGCATCCGCCAGCGACAAGAAGCTGACCGAAGACGATCGCATCGAGATCCTGCGCGGGCTTAGTTCCGAATACGCGACCGTAAAGTCATACCTGCCTCGCTCCAAGAAGCCGCTCCCCTTCGAGAGCACCGGCACTTACGACAAGAAAAAGTGGGAAGAGCTGGGCCGCGAGTTGGGTCCGGCAGCGCGGGTGGGCGACCTGGTGCAGATCACGCGGGTGGCGATTGAGAGCGATAAAATCCTGCTCGAAATCAACAATGGCATGAAGAAGGGGGGCCACTGGTACGATCATGTGGAAGTCGGGATGGGCAACAGCACCGCGCCGGTGAATCAGAATCGGGATGCGAACGCGCCTGCCGGAACGTACATCGCATTGCTGTTCGACAAACACGTTCCTCCCGTGAAGTCGGCCGACATCAAAAAGATGCTCCTGCCGATTCTGGACTTCGAAAAACACAGCGCCACGGAAAACTATTTCGATAAGCTGCCCGAGCCGGTCCAGAAAGCGATCAAGGCGAATAAGGCGATCGAAGGCATGGATCGGGAACAGGTGATGCTGGCGCTCGGCAAGCCGCGTCATAAGGAACGCGGATTGAAGGATGGCGACGAGACGGAGGATTGGATCTACGGCCAGCCCCCGGGCAAGATTACATTCGTTAGTTTCGCGGGATCGAAGGTGGCGAAGGTGAAGGAAGCTTACGCCGATATTGGTGGATCCACCGCAACCCCGATTCCGCCGAGATAGATAGGGAGACCAACCGATGGCCACGCCAACCTGCCTTGCCCCTGCGGTAGACCTGGAGCCTGCCCTTAGCGGCGACGACTTAGTTCGCGCCTTTCGAATTATGCACACCTCGCGGCGACTCGATGACCGCGAGATTTCCCTCAAGCGCCAAAGCCGCATTTATTTCCAAATCAGCGGTGCGGGTCATGAAGCGGTGCAGACCGCTGCAGGGTTTGTTTTCCGAGCCGGCCGCGATTGGTTTTATCCCTATTACCGCGACCGCGCTCTCTGTCTGACCCTGGGCGTCACGATGGATGACATGCTGCTGCAGGCGGTAGGAGCTGCGGCCGACACCGCATCGGGCGGTCGGCAAATGCCATCGCACTGGAGTTCGCCCGCGCTGCACATAGTGACTGGCTCGTCGCCCACTGGCACCCAGTTCCTGCACGCAGTCGGTTGTGCTCACGCGGGCCGCTACCTGGATCCACATTCCGACGAGGTGACGCTCGTTTGCGGCGGCGAAGGCTCCACCAGCGAAGGCGAATTTTGGGAATCGATGAATGCGGCCTGCCTGGATCGGCTGCCGGTGGTTTACCTGATCGAAGATAACGGATACGCCATCTCGGTACCGGTGGAGAAACAGACTGCGGGGGGCAACATCGCAGCCTTGCTAAGCGGCTTTCCGAGCTTAGCGGTTTTTGAAGTGGACGGCACGGACTTCATCGCTTCGTATCGCGTGTTGCGCGAGGCTGCGGATCACTGCCTTGCGGGAACCGGACCTGCTCTCGTGCGTGCCCGAGTCACGCGGCCTTATTCACATTCGCTTTCGGATGACGAGAAGCTTTATAAAACGAAGGCCGAACGCCAGGCTGAAGACGCGCTCGATCCCGTGCTCCGGTTCCCAGAATGGCTCATCGAGCACGGCATTCTCGATCGGCATCGTCTGCAATTAATCGGTCACGAAGTAGAGGAAGAGATTCAGGAAGCGACTCAGCGCGCACTGAAAGCCGAGCCCCCCGCGAAGGGATCGGCGTTCGATTTTCTCTACTCCGATAGCATCGACCCGGCGTCGGAAGAGTTCGAGGTTGAACCTCGCTTCGAGGGCGCTCCGCGCACGATGGTGGACGAGATTAATCTAACTCTGCACGAAGAGATGCGCCGCAATGAAAAGATCGTGCTTTTTGGCGAGGACGTCGCGGATTGCAGTCGAGAAGACAGCCTGTGCGAGGTGAAAGGCAAGGGCGGAGTGTTCAAGGCGACGGCAGGGCTGCAGATCGCGTTCGGGAGCAGGCGGTGCTTCAACAGTCCGATTGCGGAGGCTGCGATTGTCGGGCGCGCGATCGGGATGGCGAACCGCGGGCTCAAGCCTGTTACTGAGATTCAGTTCTTCGACTATATCTGGCCGGCGATGATGCAGATCCGCGACGAGCTGGCGAATATGCGCTGGCGCTCGAACAATGGATTCAAGTGCCCCGTAGTGATTCGCGTGGCGATTGGCGGTTATCTGAATGGCGGCGCGATTTATCACAGCCAGTGCGGGGAAGTGGTGTTTACGCACATTCCGGGGCTGCGGGTGGTGATGCCGTCGAACGCGTTGGACGCAAGCGGTCTGTTGCGGACCGCGATTCGTTGCGACGATCCGGTGCTCTTTCTGGAGCACAAGCGATTGTATCGCGAGCCTTACAACCGGTCCGCACATCCGGGGCCGGACTATACGATCCCGTTTGGGAAGGCGAAGGTGGTGAAGGCAGGTCAGCGGCTGACGATTGTGACTTACGGGGCGCTGGTGCAGAAGTCGCTGCAGGCCGCGTTGCAGATTGAGCAGCGCAATCCCGCGTCGACTGTGGAAGTGATCGATCTGCGCAGCCTCTCGCCTTATGATTGGGCGGCTATCAAGGCGTCGGTGGAGAAGACGAATCGCGTGATCCTGGCGCATGAGGATTGTCTCTCGTGGGGGTATGGGGCCGAGTTGGCGGCTCGGATTGCGAATGAGTTGTTCGATCAGTTGGACGCTCCAGTGGGTCGGGTAGCGGCTCTGGATACTTGGGTGGGGTATAACCCTCAACTGGAGAATGAGATTCTTCCCCAGGTGGAGAATCTGGTAGTTGAGGCGGAGCGCATTCTAGCTTATTAGCCAAGAATTTCAGTGTTCTCAATCGCGGGGTCCGATGCCTGAACGAAATGCCACAATGGGTGTTCATGCCCGAGTGGACAAACCGAGTCTATTTCGGGGACAACCTGGATATTCTACGCCGCGAGATCCCGAACGACTACGTCGACCTCATCTATCTCGACCCTCCCTTCAACTCAAACGCGAACTACAATGTTCTCTTCAGAGAGAAGAGTGGCGAAGAATCAGCCGCTCAAATAACCGTCTTCGAGGACACGTGGCATTGGAATCAGGAAAGCGCCGCCGTCTATCACAACCTGGTGACAAGCGGGCCTCGCAAGCTGGCGGACTTGCTTCAGTCGTTCGTCGGGTTCCTTGGGCACAACGACATGATGGCTTATTTGGTAATGATGGCGGCTCGGCTCCAAGAGCTGCATCGGGTTCTCAAACCGACTGGCAGCCTCTATTTGCATTGCGATCCGACCGCTAGCCATTACTTGAAACTCGCTCTGGATGCGATCTTCAGTGTCGACGAATACCGCAACGAAATTACCTGGAAGCGCACCACCACTCATAGCGATAGTAAAACGTGGAGCAAGGTGGCGGACACGATCTTCTTCTATTCAAAGACATCTCAATTCAACTGGAATACGCCGAGGGACCCTCACTCGGAAGAGTACATTGCGTCCAAATATCGGCACGACGACGGTGATGGGCGGATGTATCGCTTAGACAACATGACGAGTCCGAATCCCCGGCGTAACATGATGTACGACTGGAAAGGTTTCCCGTTTCCCGCCAAAGGTTGGCGCTACTCGATCGCGACTATGACCAGGTTGGACGAAGAAGGGCGGGTTTGGTATCCGACCAAGCCGGACGGTTCATTCGATACAGCCAAGCGGCCCCAACTAAAAAGGTATCTGGAAGAAATGGAGGGAGGCGTGAGAGGTACCGTTTGGACGGACATTCGGCCAATCAACTCGCAAGCACAAGAACGTCTTGGCTACCCAACTCAAAAGCCGGAAGCGCTTCTCGAACGCATTATTAGTGCAAGCAGCAACGAAGGGGACGTCGTGATGGACCCCTTTTGCGGTTGCGGCACTACTATTGCCGTGGCGGAAAGATTCAAGCGGCGCTGGATTGGAATCGACATCACGTATTTGGCCGTCAACCTCGTTCAACGGAGACTGAAAGATCACTTCGGAGCCGAGCTCAACTCGTATCAGATCGTCGGAGCCCCTACTGACTTTGCTGGTGCTATCGCGCTGAAAAACGTGGACCCGCATCAATTTGAGTGGTGGGCCGTGGACCTCGTAGACGCCCGTCCTGCACATGGTAGGAAGAAGGGAGCTGATTCCGGTGTGGACGGGTATATCAACTTTTTTGACGACAAGTCGGGGCAGGCCAAGAAGCTAATTGTTCAGGTAAAAAGCGGACATACAGGCGTCCATCACGTGCGCGATCTCAACGGGACCATGGAACGCGAGAAGGCCAGCATCGGCGCTCTGATCACCCTCGAAGAACCCACGGCACCTATGCTCAGGGAAGCCGCCGCCGCTGGTGTGTATCAGCCGCCCGAACTGCCGGGTCAATTTGCTCGCGTGCAAATTCGTACTATTCGCGAACTGCTGGATGGGAGGCTGCTGGAGTATCCTAAGTACCGAGTGGAGACTTTTCAGAAGGCAGCGCGGAAGTCGAAAAGTCGGCAACCCGAGTTGTTCTGAGAAGCTTAAAAGATTCGCAGTTGCCGAATTCAGGGCTTAAGGGGCTAGTTTGGTGCGCCCGGAGGGACTCGAACC
>JANXQZ010000124.1 GCA_025353235.1 Bryobacterales bacterium | reverse complement strand
TCGGCTGGAACGAGCGCGACCCTCGGGGCTGACACCCATGCTTTCCACTACGATTTTCTACTCCACCTCCGGCTTCGACATAGGGCCGGATACGAGAGCCTTGCGCCGTAAAGTGGAGCAGAAAATCGTAGTGGAAAGCATGGGTGTCAGCCCCGAGGGTCGCGCTCGTTCCAGCCGATTTGACCTTTAGATTGGTATTCTCGTAGTCGTATCGCAACTCGCCACCTATCAGATGGCTGGAATTGTTTGCCAGCCAAAAACTCGCTGCGACCGCGTTTGAAAGGGTTACGTCTCCCGAGGAAATGGCGTTCTTAACGCTCTGAGAGGTGAAGAAACTGCCGCCAGCTCCTCCACCCACTTCCCATGTTTGGGCAAAGGCTGCGGGAGCTATGGCGAGGCTGCCGATCATAATGCTGAAAGCGAAAAGCTGTTTCATAGGTTAGTAAGTGTATTTCTATTCCACAACTCTCACGTCAATTGAAGTTGTGCTGCCGCTCTCACTGATGCTTAAGGGTACGGACAAGCCTAGCGGGACCGAGCTCGGGATTCTTGCGTTGATTTGATACACCCCAACCTCGCCTGGACTTAGGCCCGCAAAATAGAGAGGCAAAGACACGCCTCCGAGCGTGACTTGCGTTGTATTGAGGACCGAAGCAAGCGGGTTTGCAGGCCCTGGAAGCCCGGTTGCCACTGCGGGTAGCGTCTGGCCCAGTCCGGTCAGGTAGATCACGATAGTGTCGCCTTTGTGTATGGGGTTAGAGGCGGTCAGCAGTTCGCCATTGGACTGTCGGATGATTGTTGGAATATCCGTTACCGGGCCTGCCGCACCGCTGCGAAACACTCCGGGTGCTCCTGGAAGAATCTTGAGATTAAAGTTGTCGCTTACTCCTCCAGGTGTGCGCAGAATCATGGTGACGTTGCCAATGGTTTCGAAGGGCAATTGCGCGTTAATCTGGTTGGGCGAGACGAATAGCAAGGGGACCGGCAAGCCATTTACCGTAAGGCAAGAATCGCCCAGCGCAGTCGGCACAGGGATTTCCTTTGTCGCAAGATTCACTGGACTTAACTTGTCGCCAAAGATCGAGATAAGTCCGCCCGGCGCCAATCCTGGGCCTAGGTCGGCGGCGTTAACTACTTTGTCCAATCGGGGCGGAGCAACCGAGGCGTCGTAGTCCCATGCCAGCACCGTGAATCCTGAAACAGTTAAATTCACGATAGCGTTACGGTCGTAGAGTGGAGCGAGCGTTCGAGAGAATGGCGAGCCGTCGATGCCGGTGGAACCCACAAGGGCCGACTCAGCCATCCGTGTAGCGCGGGTGATGTTGCCGGTGAGATCCGTAAGGTCAAGCCGTTGGATGATGCCCGGTGCGGAACTCGGCGCGGTAGGGGCGACAGGCCCTGTAGTGGGTGCTACAGCAGCGAGTACTCCTGGAACCGTCGTTCGGAACGCAATTTGATCGACGAACGCGAAGCCAGAGGGGGCGCCTGAAGCCGATTCGAACTGCTTCACGGGAACCAGGGATGAGTTCAGCAGGTTATTTCCAACAGCGTACTGATTGAAAATTGATGCGGCATAGGCCCCCGCCAAGGACGCGAAATCCTTGCGAGACACTGTGAAAGTGTCCTGCACTGCATCATAGAGCAGCACGCTGCCGTCGCCTTGGGCCGCCATGATCGAGGCGCCGTTTGGCGAGGCGACTAGAGCCACGCTGGCGTCCGTGACGTTCTTAAAGACACCGAGCGTCGCCGGCTGGTATCCAGACCTGTTAGTCAGATCGAGACGGACAATGTGATGAGTGCCATCCAAATATTGGGTGGCGGCCAAAATTGCATTTGAAGAACAAGCGATAGAGAGAGCGATATTGCCCGTTGGCAAACGGATTGGGTCGGACTGTTGGAGCGTCTCAAGGTCGAACACATTCACGACTTGCGAGCCGGAGTTGCCCACGAGCAGGTATCGACGATCGAACGTAATGGCCATGCTTGTTGGCAGGTTGCCGGTGCGAAGGGCGGCAATCCGGGTGTAGTTCGAACCATCAAAAACTAAAACTTGGTTGCTGTCCTGGCGGATGAGGTAGAAACGACGTCGCACCGGGTCGGCAAGCAGGTCGACCAAGTTGCCCGGAACGTCGACGATTGTGCCTCTCTGGTCCGGACTCTTGGAATTTATTAGAATTCTGACCGGCGGAGGGACATTGACTGCCCTGGAAGACTGCACCGTCAGATTCGCCGTCGCTGTTCCATTTTGACCCTGGAAGGCGTTGGCGTCGACACTAACTGTGATGGTCGCGGGCGTAACGCCTGTCGAAGGGGAGATCGTTATTCCTGCCGTTGCGGTCGAGACATTGAACGGGGTGCTGCCTCCGCCGGGATCCGTAATGGTGAGTTGCTGGCTAGTCACGCGACGGTCGCAAAAATTGCCCCGGAATACAAGATCTTCTTGCGATACGGCCAGTCGAGGCACCGACGAAAGCGAGCCGACGGGAAGCACCAGAGCCCCGCTGTCGGAAATTGCATACATGGTATTTCCGTCCGCAGACAGGACGCTCTTGCCAGCCGTATTTTCAGGGAGTTGCAGACGCTCACGCACAGACAGGTTATCGATGTCGGATATTCTTAGCTGAGGGACTTCCCCGGCCTTCTGAGGAATTTGGCTGTAGAGAAATCCGCGACCGGAGTCGAACAGAGTAGTTCCGACGTTGAACTGATTTGAGTTTCTCGGGAAGTAGTTCGTAATTCCCTTTCCATCGACCATCGCCCAGCCCGCCATATACAGCGTGCCGTCTTGGTTGGCGCTGATGACTCGCGGGCCTAATCCTCCGCTGCTCGTCACAATGCCGCCTGGCTTGATTGTCCTGGTAGTTACATCGTAGGTAAAAGTAAACGCGTTCGATGAGCCTCCTAGACCGAAGATAGTCAATCCATCGCCGGAGGCAGTCATGGATGCAGTCGTGATCTGCGGGGGAAAATTGGCAGGTGGCACAGGCAGGGTCTTTGCCACCAACCCGCTGATCGTGTCAATCTGTACGGTGGTGCCTAGTGCTGGGTCAAAGAGGAGGTAGTCAGTTGTAGTGACGACTAGCGCTCGGCCGTCGATCCCGAATGCCACGCCTAGAGGCGGATTGCCCAGCGCAAATGTTTGTTTTCCATTGGTCGTGAGGTCTATCACCGTAAGCGCATTGCTTGCTGGAGCGGGGGCGGCGTAGTTGCCGAAGTGAGTCATAACCAAGTACCGGTTATCGGGAGACATCGCCATGGAACTCGGCTGTGGCGCAACGTTGATCGAAGTTCTGATCGAGTAGTCGGCGAGCGACATCACCTCAATGCGATTGGCCGTGAAATTGGCAATGTACAGAACGCCCCGGCTTTCATCGAGGACCAGATCCGAACTTTGTCCCCCGATCGATACGACCTTGCCGAAAGTCCCGGGCCAGCCGGGGCAGGCGAGCGCGAGAGCAATCGCCGCGGCCAAGAAAAATGACTTAACCTGCATGTTTAAAAAACTCCAAAATCGCTTCTAATACCTTTAGGCACACTTCAAGAATCGAGCCCGGCACGATGTAAGCCTGGACCTTGAAATTGAAGTTGTTGTGATTGGGATTGGCCAGGGCGCGGAAAGACTCCTACGCCCCTTTCCCAGACGGAGGCTATTCCGCGCTTTTTTTACGGCGCATCACGATAAGTCCAACAAATAGGACCCCGAGCACTGCGCAAATTATTCGAATCATCGAACCATCCATGTTTAACTCTCCTTTCTTAAATGCATTCCTACTTGCTACATATTGTTCATCATCGGGATTAACTCCCGCACGATTTTCATCACCACCGGCCCTACCGTTACCACGAAAAGCGATGGCAGAATACAGAAGAAGATTGGAAACACTAACTTGACGCCTAGCTTTGCCGCCTTCTCTTCCGCGATCTGCCGGGCTTGCACCCGCATGTAATCAGCATGAGCCCGAAGACTCTGTGCCACTCCCGTTCCGAAGCGGTCTGCTTGAATCAGGACCGCTACCAGCTTCTTCAGATCTTCGACTGCCGTCCTGTCCGCTAAATTGCGAAGAGCCTCCACTCGGCGTTTGCCAGCCTTCAATTCAAGGTTGACCAGAGTGAACTCCTCGCTGACCTCCGGATGAGCCTGATCCAACTCCTTGGCGACCTGCACCAAAGCCTGATCAAGTCCCAAGCCCGATTCCACACAAACAACCAGCAGGTCTAGAGCATTGGCTAGACCCCGATGAACCTGACGCTGGCGTCTCTTTGCAACGAGCCGAACGTACTCATTCGGACCAAAGAACCCGCAAGCTGCGGATCCCAAAACTATCATCAACTTATTACTTGGATCGGCAGAAGTGCGCGAAACCAATAGACCTACCAGCACAGGTAACGCAACTACGAAGAAAGCCTTGGCTCCATACAGCACTTTCAGCGCCTGTGGATTTCGATATCCCGCTCGAATGAGCCGCCTCCTCATAACCGACACATCCTTCGGCGACGCTGGAACGAGGTTTCCTAGACGGTTTACAAGATCGTGAAACACCAGGCTTGGGTGAACCGGCATGGCTTCGGAGTGGTCGACTGCTGTGCCTGCCACCCGTTCGATGGCTTCCTTGGGCCGCACATACAGCCTTAACCCGGCCGCAGACACTAACAGGACGATTGCTATAAATAGGACGCAGGTGCCGATGATTGTCATGTCAGACCTCGATCTTCACGATTTTCTGAATAATTCCATAGCCAATCAATTGGAGAGCCACCGCAGTTGCAAGCATGTAGTTTCCAACCTCATCCAGGAAAAAGAAACGGACATAATCCGGGTTCACTACGAACATAAGGGCTCCGACCCCCACAGGAATAAGCGTGAGGGCCAAACCTGTCATCTTGCCGTGGGCGCTGATCGCGCGGATCCTGCCTCGAAGCTTGAACCGCTCGCGGATTATATATGCGAGCTTGTCGAGAATTTCGGCGAGATTGCCGCCCGTGCGCTTCTGCAGAAGCACCGCCGAAACGAAAAAATGCACGTCGAGCGAAGGCACGCGAACCGCGAGCTTTTGGAGAGCTACCTCAAGGGGCAGTCCAAGGTTGTTCTCCTCGAAAGTGCGTCGGAACTCGCCTGCCAAAGGCTCTTGAAATTCCCGGTGAATCATTTCGAGAGAAACGGAGAAGGCGTGACCAGCCCGCATGGAACGTGCGACGAACTCAAGGCTTTCCGGAAAAAGCTCCTCGAAACGCCGCAGACGCTTGGTCCGCTTGCGAACGACTAAAAGGAATGGCAGGAAGAAAGCCGCGACTGCAGGCACGAATCGGAAGCGCCCCATTTCAGGCGGGAGGAAAAACCAGGACAACCCGTAGATGGCGAGGAACATCAACAGACATTTCTGCAAGAGTTGAGCCGGCGTGGACTTAAGCCCTGCTTGCTCCAGGAGTTCTTGCAGGGATTCCTGGAGCCTGAAGCGCTTAATGACCTTAACAAAGAACCCCTTGGTGCTTTCGGACTGGAGAAGGTTCGTTTTCCGGATTTTTGGTGTTTTGGACTTGGTTGAGCCGAGGAGTCGGCTCTTAAACCGGTCAACATCGGCGGCTCTAAAAGCGTGGGAGAACATCCACCACCCCCCCACCGCCGCAGCCCAAATCGCAAGCAGGACAATCACAAACATAGATTCAAATCTCCGCTACTTCGTCAAACAGGTCCGGCCTCAGGCGAATCCCGGCGGACAGCAGCTTTTCATAGAATTTCGGGCGAATACCTGTGGCTGCAAAGCGCCCCACCACAGCCCCATCGGCATTCAGCCCTCGCTTTTCGAAGACGAAGATGTCCTGCAAAGTGACTACATCGCCCTCCATTCCAGTGACCTCGGTAATGTTGATGACCCGCCGGGAGCCGTCGCTCAGGCGCGCCGCCTGCACCAGCAGATGGACGGCGCTGGCGATTTGCTGGCGAATGGACATTAGCTGCATATTGGAGGCGCCGAGCGAAACCATCACCTCCAGGCGGGAAATCGCGTCCCGGGGAGTATTGGCGTGTACCGTGGTCAACGAACCGTCGTGGCCGGTATTCATGGCCTGCAGCATATCCAGGGCTTCCTCGCCTCGAACTTCGCCCACCACGATTCTGTCTGGGCGCATGCGAAGACTATTGACGAGCAACTCGCGCTGACGAACCGCACCGGTGCCTTCAAGATTGGCTGGGCGCGTTTCAAGGCGAGCCACATGGGGCTGCTTCAATTGCAACTCAGCGGCGTCCTCGATCGTGACAATTCGTTCTTTAGGAGAAATAAAGGCTGAAAGGGCGTTGAGCAGAGTGGTCTTTCCGGCGCCAGTCCCACCAGCGATGACAATGTTGAGTTTTGCCTTGACCGCCGCCTCCAGCAGTTCCATCATTCCGGGCGTCATTGCGCGCTTCTCGACCAGGTCTGGAGGCATCAACTTGTCGGTGCTGAAGCGGCGAATCGAGAGCAGCGGACCATCGACCGCGAGGGGCGGGATAATGGCATTCACGCGCGATCCGTCTGTCAGGCGCGCATCCACCATGGGGGTGGATTCATCCACTCGCCGACCTACCTGCGAGACGATTTTGTCAATAATCCTCAGGAGGTGTTGGGAATCTCTAAAGGTAACGCTGGTCAGTTCCAGCAGGCCCTTTCGCTCCACATAGACTTGCTTGTGGGTGTTCACCAGGATATCGGAGATGGTGGGATCCTGGAGCAGGGGCTCAAGAGGACCCAAACCGAAAACCTCGTCCAGCACCTCGTCGCTAATTTGCTGCTTTTCAAGCGAACTGAGCAACGTTGGCTCGCCGTCTATCAGCGTGATGAGCGCTTGCCGAACTTCGCCGCGCACACGCTGGTTGTCGATGCTGGCCAACGCTTCGAGATTAATCTTGTCGACGAGCTTTCTATGTAAGGTAAACTTTAGCTCCTGGTACTCGGGTTTGAGCGAGGACTTGGACCTAGTGACGTTTTTTAAAAGGCGCTGCTCCCAAGTCAGCTGTTGGGGAGATCTGGATTCGAGGTTAGGAAACATGGTTGCTTTGCAATGGAAAATCTCAGGTACGGAGAGACTGTCCCGTTTCGGTCATCTTGGGTTTCTGAGCGGAGACCCCGCACAAACGTGAAGCGAGCCGGTCCACCGCTTTTCCGAGTTCAGACCCGGCATCGATTGGCTGCCCGAGGGTGGCCACTTTGTTGAGCGAAAAGTAGTCGTTGGGAAGCTCCGAATAGATGGAGTGCTCAAGCAGCTCTTCAATGCTCGCGCGGCCGATTTCCTCTCGCCGATTAACACGGTTGAGGAGCATTTGAAATCGGTCCTTGGGAAAGCCTAGCTGGCCAAGAAGGCGGACCGCCTTTCGGGCTAAGTGGAGACTAGCCAGCTCCGACGTGGACACAAGCAAGGCCTGATCCGAGTTGGACAATACCATTAAGCTCCAGCGCTGAAATACAACCGGCAGATCGATAAATATCCAGTCGTAGTGCATGCGAGCGAACTCGAGCACGGCGTTCAGGCTGGGGGAATCGATTGCGGCGGTATAGGGTCCATCCGGTCCGGCCAATACATCCAGCCCGCCCAAATCAGACACAAAGGAAGACCATAGGGAAAACGTTAGGCTGTCAGCACTTCGAAGCGCGTCTAGCAGACCTTCCGGACGACCCAGGCTAGAATAGAACCCTACCGTCCCCCCTAACAGATCACAGTCGGCTAGCAAAACTCTGCTTCCTGTAAGTCTGCGAAGGGCGAAAGCTGTCTGGATGGCCAGCGTTGAAGCTCCGGAACCAGGCTTAGTGCTCGAGAAAACAGTTACTATTCCCGGCTGAGCCGAGGAAACCGGGTCGGGCTGCCGAAGCCGCAGCAGTTGGAGAACTGCTTCGCTCTGACTACCTACGTCGAACGGCGCGTGGAGAAACTCGCTTGCACCGAGCCGAAGAGTTTTGAGCAAAAGGTCAGGATCGTTTTCCTGACTTAAACCAACGACGTGGACTGGGGGATCGAGCGCGGCCAGGTAGCGGAGCAGTTCGGTGGCAGCTTGCTGATTTGAAGCCACGTCAAGAAGAACAACATCGGGCCGCACCTGTCTGAGCTTGATCCCAAGAGCGTGCCCGGAAGGGTAGGCCTTCAGATCTACCAGTATCTGAAAAGCCCGCGAGTGGTGCAGGGTCTCGGTAAACTGCTCGGCCAATCCTCTATCCGGCGCAATTAAAATAGCCGATAGTTCCGAAACTCTTGCCCCTCTTTGCGGCTCCATGGATCCTCTTCAAGACGTTTGCAGCGGCGCGACGCTACTTCTGCTTTCGACCGCCGGCTTTCTGGCCGTTACCGGGATCGTGCGCGGACTTCTCTGGATTTGGCGTCAGCGTGGTCATGAATTCATGCGGCATTTCGATTGAGGGCTTCGGGTCTGAGGGCAGTAGGGGTGTCGTGATTTCCGGCGTTACCATAATGATCAGTTCCGTGTTCGATTTGGTAAATTCCCTGCTTCGGAATAGATATCCGAGAATGGGAAGATTCGACAGTCCCGGCACTCTCGCCAGCGACTCGCGCACCCGATTGTCAATCAGACCGGCAATCACGAAGCTCTGTCCCTCTCCTAATTCAATATCGGTCTCCATCTTCCTGGTCGATAGGGCAGGAATTGTAAAACCGTTAAAAGTTACGGCATTCGCAAAATCGAGAGCCGAGACTTCCGGTTTTACATGCATGCGGATCGTGTTGTTCTCCGTGATTACAGGATTAAATGAGAGCCTTACTCCAAATTCCCTAAATTGAATGGTGACAGAGCCGGTGTTGGCTCCGCCCTGTAGCACTGGGACGGGAAACTCGCCACCGACCACGAAACTGGCCTCTTTGCCATTGGTCGTGACTAAGTTCGGCTCGGCTAAAATTTGGAGCACGCTGGAGCTCTGCAAAGCCTTGAGGAGTATGCCCAGATTCAGGTCGGGGCGGAACGCAAAGATGTTCAGGGCGTCGCTCACGGTGAAGCTGGTCGCGGTGCCTGCAACTGCTCCGCCGATGGTGCCATTCAGTGCGCTAATGGAAGGGGCCGGACTCTGCCCGGTGGTTACCCTCCCAAGCGTATTTCCCGCGCCCGTCGAGATGATATTCACAGCGAATTGGTTTGCTGCGCTACGGTCTAGTTCGGCGAATTTAACTCGAAGCAGAATTTGTTTTTGAACCGGGGGGGCATCGATCTGCAAATTGTTCACCACGGTCTTTCCAAAAGCCGCAGCTAATGCCGTAGCCCGGTCCGCGACATCTTTTGTTGACGCTCGCCCCGTCAGCGAAACCGAGTCACGCGACGACTGTGCTTGGATCTGTTCGCGAGGGAACGTCTCTTTCAGCAGCTTTCGCAGCGGTTCAATGTTTTGCTCAACCGTCACGTTGTAAAAGTTTCGCTGGCCGGACTTGCTCCAGACGACGAGAGTGACGGTTCCAAAGGCCTTTCCATGGATCAAGATTTCTCTTGTGGTAACGGGAGATGCGTCCACAATTTCTGCGTTGCTCGTCGAAATTCTTGCGATATCGGCAGGGTAGTCGATTACGATGCTCTTACCGACCGTCAGCCTAACTTCTTCCGGGCTCGACTGCGACGTAGCCGCCACGGTCATGGAAAAGAACAAGCAAAGCCAGGACACTCCCGACCGAAAACCTGTCTTGCTCTTCATTGTTTTGCACCTTCGCCGGGATGAACTCCGACCGTTTCAACAGTCTTTTGGGTCCCTCTGATCACGATGATCTGATCGGGCGGGGCGGGAGCCGGGGGGAGCGGCATTAGGGGTGCAGCCGACACCGCTGCAGGTCGGAACTGGGGTGTCGGTCGCGGCAGCATGGAAGGTTCTTTGGGTGGCGGACTTCGGCGGACTCCGTATAACTCGGACAGGTCCCGGCCGGGCGTCTTCTCAATAGTCTGATCGCTTCCGTTTCGCAGAACGAGCTGGATGTGCCCCTCGCTGTTCGCCAAAGTAAGCGTTTCCGCCTGCTCAGGCGAAACAAGCAGCGTAACCGTGGGCGCTTGAATTGCCTGCCCTCGCGAGTCTGCCTGCATGGTGGTTCCTGCTGACAACACCAAAATATTTTGAAGACAGGTTGCCGTCATGGTCCCATTGGACTCGGGGGGACGGCCCGTTACCAGCACATCCACTCGCATGCCGGGCAGGACAAAACCAGCCACGCCGGCAACGTCGTTCACTCTCACCGTAACCGCTCGCATGCCAACCGGAATGATCGGCGCCAGGCCCAATCCGCTTCCGCGGACGGCCAGCCTTCCTTCCAGGATCGGCTCATCCATGAGTATGCCGCTCGTCACCGGCCTGTCAATCACTTCTTCCACCTTTGAAAAGGCACCCTTGGGAAAGGCCGCGCTGGGCGTCTTGCCGATCTTGACGTCCGTAAGCCTGACGCTGACGCCGACACCAATGGGCTTGGAGGCCAGCACAACGTCGCGCATATCGCTCTGCTCGCCTTTCTTCGACCCGCCTGCACGCGAAGTCATTTGATAGAAAACGCTCGAAATAACGAGAGCGAATAGCAGGCTCACTCCCAATACGGTCAGAAATCTTCGGTCCATCTAGTCTTTCCTTACCTCTCTTTGAGTGGCAAATTAGCGCGATTATTCTCAACGATTCAGGCATTCGACACAAGGCTAAGCCAAACGCCCGCCGCAATGGCCGGAGCGTAAGGAATAGAATCTAGCCGCACCTGGGGTGCTAACTGGAGACATTCCGCATCTCCCGAGTTTCGCGATCGGCCTTTGCGCCATCTAGCCCGAAGCATGCCGAACAGCAGGACGCCCGCAGCCAGTATCCCGCCGCAGGCCGCAGTCCAAAGCGAGGCTTCCAGGATACCGGTTGCCCCTAGGATAGCCCCAAACCCAGCCATCAGCTTAATATCGCCGGCTCCCATGCCGCCGAACAGGTAGAAGATGAGAAAAACAGCGCCGCCCGTCAATGCCCCAAGCACTCCTGAGAAGCCGCCTCGCCAGCCGTGTTGCGCGATTTGCAGACCTAGCCCCGCTAGTAAGGCGACTGTTGGAATCCAATTTGAGATCCGGCGCCGAGTGAGATCGTCTACAATGGCCGCGAGCCCGATCAGTGTGGCAATCCAGATCTTCGCCATCGTCAGAGCGTGTCCCGAATTTCCGGTGACACCCTGGCGGTGCAACTCGCTGCCTGGGTGGTTTCCGCTCTCAGCAGAAGAGGCGCGAGGAAACCAGCCTGCAAGGCAAATTCAGAAAGAGCTTTACCGGAAGGCAGCCGCCATGCATCCCCGCCAATCCATTCAATCGGAATTTGAGCCATAGGCGAACTCCTGCGTGCTGCGGTGGATAATGATCTGGACTGAATTCTCCCGTGTTTCATGACTGGCTTCGATCTCCTGTTATAACCTTCGGCTGTACTGGGCCTTTTCATTAGGCTTCGGCTGGGTCTCTTCCCGGCTCGATCCGCGCGCCGCAAACAAAATTGCGCGACCGTCGTCCTCAAGCACGCTCCAACCAGCTCTGCCTTTCAGCACCTGGGAAAGCGGGCTACTCACTGGGATGAGCAGCGTATCGAAAGAGTAGCGCTTCAGAATTTTTTCAGTAGAAAATCCGCCTTGTAAGAGCTCAAGGTATTCTCGCCCCATTGCCTCGCCGTAGAAGTCGCTCCGCCCGTCGACAAATACCCTCTGCTGCGGATAGAACGAGAAGATCAGGTAATCGGCCCACTGGTCAGTTGTAAAAGTTCGGCCCGCAGACAGCCTCTCAGAATGCCGATGGATCATCTCAACCGGGAAAATTTCTTTTGGAAAATTGATCGGCCAGGCGCTCGGCGGAGTCGCGATGAGGATGATGCAGAATGCCAGAGCTCCCCACGTGGTAGTGCGGCGAAACATCGGTTCCAGATCTTTCCCAACTTGATATAAAATTTGGCTGAAGGAATTATTTCTCTTCAAGCTTATCGTTTGTCGCCAAAGGGCGGTGAGCTCGGCCGCCAGAATTGGGCTCGCTATTGCGGCATACAAGGGTGCGTGGCGCACGCTTGTGAGCGAAGAATGAGCCAGGAAGATGATCCAAAGCGGTTCGACGGCCCGCCTTTGCACCAGCAAAATAGCCGAGACCAGCAATCCGAGGATCAGGAGCAGTTCAAACTGGATTTGACCCTCCGACCGGAATGTCGGCGCTTGAAACTCCTGAACCATGTTTCGGATCCAGTCGGCGTGCAGGTATTCAAGGATGTGCCGGTGAAGTCCCAGCCCGAATGGGTTAACGAGCGTGGCAAGCGAGCATCCCGCCAGCAGAATCGAATAGCGCAGGATCTGAGATCTCCGCGGTTGTCGCATCCATGATTCAACCGCAAGTCCCGCAACCAGCAAAGCGAGAAGGGCCAGAAATAAGACGAAGCCGCCGTGCAGATTCGTCCATACCGAGGTGAGTGGAATCAAGAGCCAGAGTCTGCGCCCGGGCGAGCGACGATCCATTTCGACAAGCCACAAGGCCAAGGGCAAGAGCAAGAGCGTGAACAGGTGGGGCCGTGCCAGAAAGTGAATCGTCGAACTCCCCACGGCCAGCAAGGTGAGGGGCACCGCAACCATCGGGTTTGCACCGCGCCAGAGCGCGAATCTTAGAATAATGGTCGAAAACAGAGCGATCAATATGCCAGCCAGCAGCACGACTCCCTTCAGCCCAGCCGCTCTGAACAATGAGGCGTAGATCACATCGGAGAGCCACTCCCAAGCGAACCACGGCGCGTCTGGACGGCTGAACGAGAAGATATCGTGCGTGGGGATTTGGCCGTGAGCGAGAATGTATTCACCCGTCCGAATATGCCAGCCGGCATCCCCGTCCAGCAAGAGAGATGACCATCCGCCCGCGCTGGCCGCGAAAAGCCAGATAAGCACTGCGACAAAGAAACAGTCTGAGAACGACGGAATAAGAAGTCGTTGCCAACGTGAGGACGATCCAATCGTGCTTGCCAGGGAAGCCACGCATAGCTTATCGACCCGGATAGCCTTGAGCATTAGCGAGATTACTACGGATGCACTGACAGCGTCACGCCCGTCTGGGCAACGGTGCCCCCGACGGTGACTACCAGCGGGACCGCTTGGCCCGTGGCAGCCGTTGCCGGCACCACCACATTCACCTGCAGCAATCCGAGAATCGACCCGGGAAGAGGTCCCGCATAGCTCACGGTCGCGGCAGCTCCGCCGATCGTCACCGTCGGCAGCGGATTCAACTGAGGCAGCGGACTCATAGCAACCGGGACAACTAAGCCGGTGCGCGGCGTCGTGGTCAGGTTGTAATCACCCTCGCCCGTCAAATAGAGAAGAATAGTATCGCCCAGCTTAGCCGGGCTGGATGCAGTGTTCAGCGTGTACCCCGTCGTAGCGCTGAAATTCAGAGCCGCTGCTGGACCGACACCCGAGCCGTCAGCGGTGAAGAGCCCTGGAGCGGTGGCCGCGATGCTCACCGTAGCGGTGGCAGGAGCATTCGTCCCATTTGTTATGGATAATTGCTTGCCAGCCCCTAGTGTGACTTCGTACGGCACCTGGATAGTGACCTGGCTCTGGCTGACATACAGCAAAGGCGCAGCCTGATTATCAAGGGACACCGTTACGCCTCCCAGAGTCGTATTCACGAAGCCATTCGTCACGCTCATGCTCGCTGGCGTAGCAGGACCGATATTCGAGCCGAAGATCGTAATCAGCTCGCCGGGACTCACCGATGCAGTCGCATAGCTGCCCACATTGCCAACTGCCTGAATGCTGGGCACGTTTCCTACGGGAACAGGCACAGGCGGTGAGTCCCCTCCCGGCGCCGGGTTCGAAACAATCACGTTTAAAGTTCCGGAAGCGAGCAACTGGGCGGGCGGAACAAC
>JANXQZ010000018.1 GCA_025353235.1 Bryobacterales bacterium | reverse complement strand
GCGATATCGACTTCAAGCTTGCCAGCGTTGTATTGGCGGCGATTGACATTTCCATGATCAAGCCGTGGCGCCGTCGATCCTCGGGCACATAGGCGAGCCCCAACTCAACTGCCGCCTGTGCGCTATGGATGTGAACGGGTTTGCCACGGAGCAGAACTTGCAGGCCGTCGGCGGGGCGCAGCCCGAAGAGCTTCTCTGCCAATTCGGTGCGTCCTGCGCCAACGAGTCCGGCTAAACCCACGATCTCGCCAGCCCTCAGTGTCAGGTTCATGTTGCCTCGAATCTCAAGCGCGACGTCGCCCAGCTTGACCTCGCGTTTCGGGAACACCGCCGATAGCTCGCGGCCAACCATCAGGCTGATTAGTTCCGCAGGGCTTACGTCCGACATGTCGCGGGTCGCGATCGCGCTTCCGTCGCGCAGCACAGTCACCCGATCGGCAATCTCAATGAGTTCTTCCAAGCGGTGAGAGATATAGATTAGGCCAACGCTCTGCCCACGCAAGTCTCGAATCACGCGGAACAAGTTTTCCACTTCACGGTCGCTTAAGGATGCCGTGGGCTCGTCCAGGATCAGCACCTTTGCGTTCGAGCCCAGCGCCTTCGCAATCTCGACCACCTGCTGTTCGGGCATGCTGAGCGAACTTACCAGGGCGTCAGGATGGATCTCCGATCCGATGCGGCTCAGCAGCTCGCGGCACCTTGCGCGACGGGCCCGCCAATTCACGCGTCGCCACAGCCCGCGCTCTTCAGTGGCGAGTGCAATGTTTTCTGTAACCGTGAGATCGGGAAAAAGGGCAGGCTGCTGATATATTGCCGAGATACCCAAGGCTCTCGAGATTTGGGGATTGTTTCGCTGAATCGCGGCCCCATCCAGTTCAATCGACCCAGAGTCGGGCTGAACCGCTCCCGTGAGTATTTTGATCAGTGTGGACTTGCCCGCGCCATTTTCGCCAACCAGCGCGTGAACCTCGCCCCGGCGCAGATCGAACGATACAGATCTGAGAGCATGAAGCCCCGCGTAGGATTTACAGAGCGCCCTGGCGCTCAGCAATGTCGAGCCCGCCGAATCGTAAGTAGAATTAAGCGCATCAGTTAAACTGAGTTAGCCTCGCATGCTCTCTATTGTCATTCCCATTCACAACGAAGAACCTTCGATTCTACCGCTGTATGATCGGCTGACTTCCGTGCTCGAGGCGATTCGCAAGCCGTACGAGATTATCTTCGTAGACGATGCATCTACCGATCGCAGTTTCGATCTACTAGCCAACTTGGTGGAAACCGATCCTCGCTTGAAGGTCATCCGCTTGCGGCGAAATTTTGGTCAGACTGCAGCCCTGTCTGCGGGATTTGACGAAGCCCAGGGAAGCATCATCGTATCGCTGGATGGAGATCTGCAGCATGATCCGGAGGACATTCCCGCGCTGCTGGCAAAGATCGGCGAGGGGTACGACATTGCTAGCGGATGGCGCAAGAATCGGATCGACAATGCGATCACGCGCAGGATTCCTTCCAGGATTGCAAACTGGCTGATGTCGAAAGCCTCGGGACTTGAGTTACGAGACTTCGGAACAACTTTCAAAGCTTATCGGTCCGAAGTGTTGAAGGACGTCAATCTGTACGGCGAGTTACATCGCTTCATTCCCGCGCTAGCGAGTTTCTATGGAGCCCGGGTGGCCGAGGTTCCCATCCGAAATGTGCAGCGCGCGGCGGGACAGTCGCACTATGGCTTAGGTCGCACGTTCAACGTGCTGTTCGACATCATTACGATCAAGTTTCTGCTGCGGTACTTTACTCGCCCCATGCATTTTTTCGGACGCATCGGACTGCTGGCTCTCGTGCTTGGGTCGGGATTGCTCGGGACCTTGGCGGTGCATAAGCTGTGGGGCCATTCGATGATCGAGGATCACGGTCCCTTGATGGTGTTTGGCGCACTGTTGATTGTGACTGGATTAATGATGTTCAGCACGGGCTTGCTCGGAGAAGTGCTGATGCGGACATATTTTGAAAGTCAGGGCCGCAGGATCTACGCAGTGCGCGAGATCCGTTGCAGGCGCGAACCGGTTGCTCCAGTCTGACGTGAAGGGGCTCGAGCGAATCCTGATGATCGCCGTGCTCTCTGCAATCGCAATGTATGCGCTCGATTACGCAGTGTTGCGATACAGGTCACGCGATGGGTTCGGGGTGGTCCAGGTGCAGCCTTACTACGCAGTGCATCTAAAGAATGGGAAAACCGAGATCATGCCCGGCGATGCGTTGACGGACACCTGCGTGCGATCCGTGTTTCCACAAATGGGCTACAGCCCCTGCTGGTACGCAAATCGGCAGAAGAGAAAGACGGTCGATGTTCAATAAGAACGTCAGCGTACAAACATCGTAGCTGCCTTGGAGAAAAAGCCTCCCGCCTGTACCACCACCTGTATATTGCCAATCGGACTGTTCGACGGGACCACCACGTTCAGTTGGTACAGCCCGACATAGTTCGGAGCTAGGCCGGAGAAGAGAACCTTGGCGCTAATCCCGCCAATGGTCACGATCGGCGTGTCGATGGTGCGCGAAAGAGGCTCAACGCTGGCGGCTGGCTGTCCGCTAGTGGACGGGGGATTCACGGCACCGAGACCAGTGGCATAGAGCACCACCACCTCGCCGTGATCCGCCGGACTGCTTGCAGTAACCAAACTATTATCGGCACCGTGCACGAAGGCTCCGGCAGTTCCGTCCACCGTGAAGAGCCCTGGACTCGTTGCGCGAATCGTGTAGTTCAGCAGGCTGCCCGTGAGGCCGTTGTTGTGGACCTCGATCTCTCCTGTGCTTGGCGCGATGGCCTCCCAAGGGATCTGAAAATTAATCTGCTCCTGCCCCCCGACGTTGGCAACAGCCAGTAAAGGCATAACCAGGTGCGAAAGCTTTCCGCTTGCATCGGAGGCTACCCACTCCACCGAAGTCCCAGCCAATTGCGTTGGCAGAGGAGTGTGATCTGCGGCAACCACGCCGGTCACGTTGCGGGTTAGACCGGTGCCGAATATTGTAACGATGCTGCCCGGGGAGACGGTCTGTACAAGGCTCGCCGCATTGGTAATTCCCGTTGCGTGGAACTGCGGAATGGCGAGGCCCGCCTGGGCAACGGCAACCGTCTGATCGGCGATTGCCAACACTCCTTGGCGCGCACCGTCTCGCGGGTTCTTTGCCACAATGAAGGAAACCACTCCGTTGCCGATGCCGCTTGCCGGATTCATCCCCAACCAAGAGGATTTGCTCGATGCGGTCCACGCACACCCAGGCGCTGCCGTGATTGTCACGTTGCCGGACCCTCCCGCATTCGATTGCAGTCCGCCCGATGTCGCTAGAGAGTAGCCGCAAGTGCTACCTCCACCGGTACCTGCTAGCGGAACGCTTTGCGAAAGCGCCGCTCCATAGTTGAACACGAGCGCAGCACTGCGCTGTGCTGCGGCACCTGGAGTGAAACTCAGGTCCACCGCACAACTCGGAAGGATAGTTGCCCCGGTGCAGGTATCGCGAACTATTGTGAAGTCTCCCGCATTTGCTCCATTCAAAGCGATGCCGTTGATGGATGTTCCAACTCCCTTTGTCAACGTAATCGCCAACGCCTTTGGAACGCTCGCTACGCCAACCGGTTGCGTTCTAAAATCCAGTTTTCTCGGACTCCCCACTACACCTGACTCAAGATCGCATATCGTGTTGTTGATCATGCTCTGCGCCCCTTGCCAGAACCAGGTGCGGAAGTTCAGCGCGGTCTGATCTCGAGGAGTCAAAAATGGATCGGAGTGACGCGTCATCCACTCCTGCATGTAGTATTGAACCCCCCAGGCACCGAGTTCATCAAGGGTCTGGTCACTGCTCCCGCAAGTGTGTAGGAATCCCTGGTTGTGGCGAGCCTCGTGGGCATACAAGACTCCTTGTGTGCTCACCCATTCCGAACTCAGGAAATTCAAAATGCCAAGGCCGCGGCTAGCGACGTTAATGGTGTTCGCCGGATCGCAGCAGAAAGTGTTGGTGATATCGGTGCGGTGCCGAATGCCGGTAATAGCGCTGACCAGCCAGTCATAGATTGACTTAGACGTCCAGGGCACTGGCGTATCAAAGGAAATTTGATGCATTATGCGCAACCCTTGATAGGTGCGCTCTTGCAAGCGGGTGAGATCGGCGGACCCATCTGCAGCTCGGCAGACCAGCGTGCCAGCGCTCGGGTCACCCTCGAATGTAATATTCAAGTCGGCTCTGATGACTGCTATCTCCTCGGCTGAGGGACAACTCGCGGTTAGATCGTCGACGGTAACTGGCGGGAGCGCCTGCGTTGTACACGAAGGCAGATCTACGGTCGCTAGGACGGTTCCTGTGTTTTGTCCCGTGATGGCCAAAGCACTAGACGGAGCAACCGATATGGTGACGCCCACCGGTGTTCCGTCAGCAAGGCCCTGCAGGTTAAGCGCAGCGTTCAGGAAACCCAAGCTCGTTTGCGCGGCAATGGTTGTGTCTTGGGAGAATACGGCTGTGACGGTGTTTCCGGAAAAACTCAGCGCGGCGGCAGCGGTGCTGGAAGGTGCCCGAAGCACTGGGGCCGAGTAGAGCAGCGTCAGTTTTGTCTGAGCTAGGATTGGCTGCGGATTGCTCGAATTGTTTTCCAGAAACAGGCTGACGACTGAGCCGTTAACCGGGCATGCGAGAACCGAGCCGCGCAACAAGGTCAAGCTGGCGTTGGCATTCTGGCCAATAGCACAGGGACTCAGAGCGGCGGCGACCCACAAAAGCAAAGCGCTTCGAATCTTAATGGCCATCGCCCGATTGTACAGCGGCCGATCCCTTGGAATCCGCTCCTGAGGCTGGCCGGATGTATTTAATAAGATCGACGGTGTCTGGTTATAGCCGACTAACGGAGCATTCCAACTTTGTCGAGAGGCCAGTAGACGAACACCGCCTTACCGTAAATATACCGGCGCGGGACGGTGCCCCAGGAACGGCTATCGTTCGACGAGCTTCGGTGATCCCCGAGGACAAAATATTCCTGATCAGGTATCGTCTTTAGAGTCATCGACATTTCATCCCGATACTCCTCTGGAACATAGGCCTCCTGCAGGAGCGTGTCGTTCACGATGACCTTGCCGCGATCAACCTGAATCTTATCGCCGGGCAAGCCCACCACGCGCTTGACGTAAGATTTAGTTGGGTCGTTCGGATACCAAAAAACGATCATGTCCCCGCGAGAAATGTCGCCGATATGGAAGCGATAAACAAACTTGTTGATAAAGATCCGCTCCTGGTCGGTGAGCGCGGGCATCATACTCGTACCTTCCACCTTAACCGGCTGGTATAGGAATAAAATAACAATGATCGCTATGATGACGGACAAGAACAGGTCCCGAGCCCAATACGCGATCGCGCCCAGTGCCGAACGCTTCTTGGGGCTGTTATAGGTAAAAGCTTGGGTCTCTGGTTCCGGTTCCATTTCTACTATCGATGATAACGACAATTCTGCACCTCAGTACAACATGAGGTCTGTTCTCAGGTCCACCGCCGCTCTGATCATCCCGGCGCTCAACGAGGAGCCCGTGATTGGAAGGATGCTCGCCAGCATTCCGCATTCTTTATTCAACATCATCATAGTCGCCGATAACGGATCAACCGACCGCACCGCCGAGATCGCCCGCCATGCCGGTGCCACGGTGGTCAGCATCGTGGAGAGAGGCTACGGGGCGGCTTGCCTCAGTGCGATGCAAGCCCTCCCTAGCGAGATCGACGCAGTAGTTTTCATGCAGGCCGACTGTTCGGAGAATCCAGAAGAAGCGCGTGCGTTGCTCGGTCCTATTTTTGAAGGACGCGCTGACTTGGTGCTCGGTTCCCGCACGCTGGGTTCGGCTGACAACGGAGCCCTGCTTACGCACCAGCAAATGGGAAACCGCTTGTTGATTGCTATGATCCGTCTCTTGTTCGGGTGTCGCTACACGGACCTCGGGCCATTCCGCGCGATTAGGGTTGAGTCGCTTAAGTCTTTGGATATGCGAGATCGGAACTACGGGTGGACAGTGGAGATGCAGGTCCGGGCTCTCCAACGCGGACTGCGCATTTTGGAAGTGCCGATCGGCTATCGGGTGCGGGTGGCTGGAGAAAACAAGGTCTCTGGAAACTGGAAGGCCAGCATCAAAGCTGGCCTTAAAATGATTTGGGTGGTATGCAAGCTGCGCCTGGAGAGACCGCTCCCTCACGGTCACGGCTCGGTAGAGTGACAGAGCCGTGACCGTAAGGGAGCGGTCTACTCAACTTAATCTTCGAGTTGGAACGTTCCGAGGAAAGAACCGCGATTCCCGCTATACTTCCAATTCGTCCCCAACCCAATTCCGTTATAATCATTGGCCACGGTGTAAGCTGGCATGGCATGATCCATCTTCGTAAGAGGCTGGTACCAGACGGCCTCGTTATGGCAGATCTGATCACGCTCGGAAAGCGCCCGGGTCTCAAGCTTTGCGAGATTGCCAGCCGTCATAACGGCCTTCATGCTGTGAACGCTGTTATCCGCCATCGAAAAAGCGATGGGTCGGAACTCGACGCGAACCACGTCGGATAAGAGGTTTCCGCCCAT
>JANXQZ010000095.1 GCA_025353235.1 Bryobacterales bacterium | reverse complement strand
CCGAACTGGTGGATCCCGAACTTTATCGATGGTATTACCGATCGCTCGCCGACAGCTACACGCAAGGGATCCGAGCCGCCATCCTGGGAGGCGAGGTCAGGCCGCTCGACCCCGAAGCTCTCGCGTGGTGCCTGATGGGCATGGCGCATTTCATCGGCATGCGGTGGGTGCTTTGGGAAGGCCAGGAAGTACCGGGGCCGCAGTTCGAGACGGTCCTCGAATTTGTACAGAGCGGAATCTTCAACATTGAAAAGGAAAAACAGCCATGACGCTTCGATCCATGCGCCGCATATCAATTCTGGCGCTTGCCGCGATCTCGATCGCCTACGCGCAAACAGCCACAACCGGTCAGATTACCGGGACAATCACGGACCCGTCCAACGCGGTCGTCAATGGCGCCAGCATAAAGCTTGACAGCCAAACGGGACTGCACCGAGAGACGGTATCGGCACAGGATGGCGGGTATCGGCTCAATCTTCTGCCTCCCGGCCATTATGTTCTTCAGGTGGCCGCGCCCGGTTTTCAAAATGTCACCCTGCGGGATATCGAAGTCAAAATCACCGAGACGGTAGCGGCTGACCTGCTACTCAAAGTGGGCAACGCCGGCGAGGTGGTGAACGTTACGGCGGAAACCTCCATGGTTCAGACATCGGCTCCGGTTCTGGGACGCGTGGTGGATGAGAGGACGCTGTCGGAGCTGCCGCTGGCGACACGCAATTACACGCAAATGCTGGGACTCTCGACGGGAACGTCCACCTACTTGCCCGACAACACCTCGGTGGGGCGCAACTCGCAGAACGTGTCGGTGAACGGAGCGAGGGTGACGAACAACAACTTCATCATCAATGGCATCGACGCTAATTCGATGGGTACAAACTCTGCGCCTTCGCTGGGCATTCCGGCACCGGAGTCGTTGCAGGAGTTCAAGGTGCAGACATCGTTGTATGACGCGACCTACGGGCGGTCCGGCGGCGGCAATATCCAGGCGATTACAAAAAGCGGCCAGAACAGCTTTCACGGGGGCGCGTACGAGTACTTCCGCAACGACAAGCTGAATGCGAACAATCCGTTCCTCAAAGCCGCAGGCGTAAATCGTCCGGAACTGAAGCGCAACGTGTACGGAGCGACACTCGGCGGGCCGGTTAGAAAGGACAGGATCTTCTTTTTCGCTTCTTACCAAGGCACCCAGGAGCGCAATGCCGCTTCGATCATCAATAGTCTTTCCTCGAACATCCTCATCGCGCCGGGTCTCGGGATCGACCGTTCGGAGCAGACCTTGCTGGACACGTTTAAGCCTGCATCGGCTGCGGGCGCGAGGGCGGCTTCGATTAATCCCACGGCGCTCGCGCTGCTGCAGTTTAAGTTGCCCAACGGCCAGTACCTGATCCCGACACCGCAAGCCAATGGCCGGTATTCGGGGGCCACTCCGTCCGTGTATGAAGAAAACCAGTTTAACGCCAACATCGACGTGCGGATCAGCGAACGAAATACGTTCTCGGGCAAGCTATTCGCCTTCGATGCTCCGCAGACACTGGTGCTGCCGAGCTTTCTGGGCGGTGGACCGAACTTGCCGGGCTTCGGCAACTTCCAACAGAACAACGGGCGCTTGGCGAGCATCAGCGACACTCACACGTTCTCGCCGAACATCGTCAACGAACTGCGGGCAGGCTATAATTTTCTGCGCGTGGACGCGTCTCCGCAGGAGCCGATCAGCGACTCCAGCATCGGGATCAAGCGCGTGAATGCGAGCACGTTCCCTGGACTTCCCCTGATACGAGTCAATGCTGCGGGAGGCGGCTTCGTGATCGGAACTTCTCCCACCATTGACGTGAAAGCAGTTTCGCCATCGGCGACACTGGCCGATACCGTATCCATCGCGCATGGAAAGCACACGCTCAGAGCGGGATTCGAGACGCGCCTGAACGAGAACAACTACACTCTGAATTTCTTCACGCGCGGGCAAATCGATTTCCTGAGCTTCAACGACTTCCTGTTAGGAAACACTTTTGTTTCGGTATTCGGAAGCGGCATTGGCAACCGCAGCCTGCGCGCCTGGGATTACAACTTTTACGCGCAGGACGATTGGAAGATCTCGCAACGGCTGACGCTGAATTTTGGATTGCGCTATGAACTCGATTCACCGCCCTATGACACACGGGGCCGGATTTCAACTTTCGATCCGGGCCTCTATCAACCGAGGCCTCTGTCGGCTGGCGGCGTTCCGATCGGTCCCCCGGTTGGAGGCTTCGTGCAGGCGGGCAATGTGCTGAGTCAATATACGCAGGCAGGCGTTCCGAAGGTGAGCAACAGCGTGGTGAAGACAAACGACCCGAATAACTTCGCGCCGCGATTCGGCTTCGCGTATGCTCCTGAAAGCAGCAACAAAATAGTCGTTCGCGGAGGATACGGTCTCTACTACTCGCGGACGTCGTTCCAGTACGTCACCCTGAACGTGATCGCTCCTCCGACGTACGTATTTGGCGCGCGGGTGGGAGCACCTCTCGCAGATCCCTTCTTTGCGGCTCCTGCGCCCAGCCAATTCCCCACGCTGGTGCCGGGCGTGAATCTTTCGGGGACGCTCTTTGACCGCAATCTGCACACGCCCTACCTTCAGCAGTTCAACTTCAATGTCCAGTACTCGCTCCAGCCGGACTTGCTGCTGGAAGTCGGCTACGTCGGTACGCGGGGAGTGAACCTCTTCCGGCAGGTGGCGATCAATCAGGCGCGGCTCGTTACCGCGCAGAACCCGATTATCAACGACGTCACCGGTGCTGCGATCAGCACCAACACGCCCGCGAACGCTGCTTTGCGCGTTCCGTATTCCGGCGTGGGGATCAACAACTTCTTCCAGAATCAGTCTACCGCTCAGTCCGTCTATCATTCGCTGCAGGCGAGCGTGACGAAGCGCTACGCGCACGGGCTGCAGTTCCTGGCGTCGTACACTTTCGCCAAATCTATCGACAACGCGTCGGGCCAGGGCGGCGGCGCGGGCGTGGGCGGCGTGGTGAATCCAGGCGCAGTGGGCGAGACCAGCGCGATTTTGGGCAACCAACTCAACAACCGGGCAAATCGCGGATTGTCAGACTTCGATCGTCGGCACCGGTTCGTCCTCAGCGGGTTATGGACTCTGCCGCTCCCGGGTTCCAAGGGGACGTCTGCGTTCGCTCGCTATGCCCTGAAAGACTGGCAGGTGGGCACTATTCTCACTCTGCAGTCGGGTCTGCCTATCGACATCGTGGACACCGGGGCCGGTTCGTTTTACGGGCTGTCCGGCGGCGGAGCGGCGCTTGCGCGACCGAACTGGGCGCAGGGCGCTACGGCAGGTTCGGCAATCAGCGGAGCACCGGCGGGCCGCTACTTCA